>JBDNFT010001027.1:0-2311 GCA_041689695.1 Planctomycetaceae bacterium
GCGCCGGGTACTTGAGGCCGCACGGGTTTCTGGAATGCCCAGTGCTGACGAGGATCCTCTTCCGGCTGTTCGTCGGCCGGTGATTGAGCTCCCGCTGCAACCCATCGAGAAATCAGGCTGACTTGTTCGGCCGTGAGCGGCATGCCTTCAGGCGGCATTCGAACATTTTCGTCCGCTGTTGAGATGCGCGAAATCAAGTGACTGGCCGTAAGATCGTGAGGCACAATGGCGGCACCGCTGTCGCCGCCTTTTTTTACGAACTCCGCCGTATCCAGGCGCAGTCCCGCTTCCTGCTTGAGTGTTCCATGGCACGAATAGCATCGCTCATGAAGGATCGGCTTCACGTCGCGGGAGTAATCCAAAGTACCATCGTCCGCGAGAACCGCAGTTCCCGCAGCAAACACAAGAGCCACGATGATTTTCATAAGGAGATCTCCTTCCGGAGAGTTGCGGGCGGGATAAGCCGGGAGGTTCGTGGCGGGACTGATATGCTCGCCGCATTCCCCCTCAAGTTCAAGAGGAAGCACGAAGAATTCCGCGACCTCCACTGACTTCCCTTCTTTCGGGCCGCTCTGGGGGGTGCCGGGGGACTTGAACCCATACAAAACTCACGAAGGTAGCTGAATTCGTGAGAATTCATTGACGTTTCTGAATTCTCACGAGTTCAGCTACGGTTTTGAGACAAAGCTGCCTCCTCTGGCGTGGTAGGTCTGGATGCTCTGTTGTAATTGTAGACAGACAGTCCGCATTCCGTCCGCAGTTGTCCTGCCTCCGTTGTCAGGAACCAAACCGATGAGCAAAGCCAAGCGATCGATAAGGTGCATGGCACCTGTGATGGATGGCACCTGTGATGGACCAGTCGAGAGCAAGGCATTAAAAAGTTATCGCTTTGGGCTAACTCAGTATGTCTTTGGTTACCACGCGCGGAAGTTCCCGGCTTGCTGTTTATCCCAATGCCGTTGAATGAAGGCCCCGTATGGCGTAGCGAAACTCGTCAAGAGTTTCGGATGTTCTATGAAATGGCCGAAAGTCTTGGCGACTTTCGCTACGAGTGTCCTTCGTTGAACGGTATTGCTTTTTAACCTCCGTGGGAATGTTCATGAGGTGGCTGGTGACGAATGAAACTGTCGAGTTCTTCAGCGGCGTCCTGCCAGTCGCCGGATTGAGCCCGTTTGATGATTTCTGCCAGCGATTCAAAGGCGTCGGTAGATAACTTGCCCGCGTCCTTGAGCGCCTTCAAGCGAGTTGCAGATTCATCAAGCAGGTCGGTTCGATGCGATGTGATTGCCGTGTAAAGAGCGTCGGTCGCAGAAAACGCTTCGACCGATTGCAACTCGGGTGGACCACCGCAGCCTGCAACCAGCAGCAAAATCCCCACCAGCAGCCCCGAAGTTAAACTCTTGAAAGAGGCCATTAGAATTCCCCCACAACTTCACCGCCGCCGCGAGTACACAAAGCGGCCCAGACAAATGCATCCAGATATTGGCTGACGAATCGCACAGATCCGTCGCCGAGCAGGCATTGGCATCCGCCACTATGGTCTGATTCCAGCTGGTCGGAATGCTGAGCCGGATGGTTTGGCTGATGGATGATCACCTGCGGATGGTCATGCAGGTCCGGCCCGCTGTGCCCCTGAACAAGGGCACCGCCGCTGTCACAGTCATCCGTGAGGACTCCACGAACTTTTTTGCATGTCACAGAAAACGGAACAACACCAACCCATGTTTTGTCGCTGAGTCGAGACGTATGCTCACCGACAAATACAGTATTCGATGTGCCATCTGTGATGTCAGCCATGCGAATCCTGCTGTTGCGATAGAATGCACCATCGATCGTCGCTGCCCCCGCGCCGGGAATCGGCTCCGGCACAGAGAAGTCTATCGAATACGCCGTCGGCCTTCCCCACGGCCCCTGCGTTCCGGCCATTGTCACGTAGTGCGAATGCGACAGAAAGATTCCTGAAGAATACGGCTGTGGATTTCCAGGCTCTTCGTTGGTTCCAGACGTGTAACGTCGTAGTGCAAAGCCATCACTGCCACCCACAGCGCTGGGACACAGAAACATCGTGAGTTTGGTCTTCATCGCAGTTGCATGTTGAGGCGCCCACAGCGGAATGGTGGGATCGAACTGAGCGTACAAGGCCGACTGTTCCAAATACGGCAGAATCAGCACACCCCAACCAAGGCCGGATGCGCCGTTGCGATTATCATCCGGGTAACTCACGCCAAACGCTGAACCTGAAACGACTGGACTCCCCAGATAAGCAGGTGGAAATACCTGATGCACGTCGTGGTAGTTGTGAATGGCAAGA
>JBDNFT010001028.1:0-3110 GCA_041689695.1 Planctomycetaceae bacterium
AACGACGAATGTATCTGCGAGTCAAAGAAATCTTTGCCCTGGCATCCGACTACTCAACTACCGAATCGCACGCTCAACTGTTCTTCAAGACGATTCAGAACAAGCTGCACTTTGCCGCGACAGCCAAAACTGCGCCACAACTCATCACGGAATGCCAGATTTCGGCAGATTTCGGTGCCATGGGCAGATTTCGGTGCCATGGCATATTTCGGTGCCATGCACTCCAGATTGTTGTGAGAAGCCACCATCACGCCATCACCGATCCCGACGGTTCGGTTCTGCATTCGAAATCGAAACGATTCAAGAATTGCGACGTTCGGCGTAGACTATCGACTATCACGAATCCACGATAAACTGAATGCCAAACACACAACGCCGAGACTCTCAACGAAACTAAAAATTGCATGAAGAACGAAGTCATTGCCTCGCATTTTGAATTGCTGGCAGATCTGCTCGAAATCCAGGGAGCAAATCCATTCCGAATTCGAGCATACCGCAACGGCGCCCGCACCATTTCTTCGACGTCTGAATCGATGGACGACATGGTTCGTTCAGACCGCGACCTGACGGAAATGACTGGCATCGGCAAAGACCTGGCTCGGCAGATTGTCGAAATCGTGACGACCGGAAGACATGCAGCGCTTGAGGAACTGAAAACTCAAATTCCCAACGGCGTGCTGGATATGTTAAGAATTCAGGGCGTTGGACCGAAGAAGGTTTCCATATTCTTCAATGAACTGGGCTTGAAGTCGCTGGCGGAATTGAAAGCGGCTTGCGAAGCGGGACGATTGCGAGAACTGAAAGGTTTCGGAAAGAAGACAGAAGAATCCATTCTGGCGAATATCGATCTGGCAGCCACGCAGGGCGAACGAGTGTCGATTGCTGATGCTCGAGCTGCAGCCGAAGCGATCGTTGAAGACCTTCGTCAACTTCCCGAAGTGGAACAAGTCGCCGTCGCTGGCAGTTGCCGTCGCCGTCGAGAAACCTGCGGCGATCTGGACGTGCTGGCGACGTGCTCTGATCCAGGCCCACCGATGGACAGACTGGCCGCGCATCCGCTTGTTGAAACGGTGCTGCAACGCGGCGACACAAAGCAGCGTGTCCGTTTGAGAACGGGTATTGAACTGGACTTGCGTGTCGTTCCTCAGTCATCATTCGGTGCGGCAATGCAGTATTTTACGGGGTCAAAAGAACATAACATCGTCGTTCGGCAGCGGGCCAAGGATCTGAATCTTAAGGTGAACGAATACGGCGTGTTCCGAGGCGAAGAACAAATCGCCGGCCGCACTGAAGAAGACGTTTATGCCGCGATTGGTTTACCGTGGATTCCCCCGGAGCTGCGGGAGAATCGCCATGAATTCGAATGGGCTGACGCGGGCAAATTGCCAAAGCTGATCACCTGTGACGATATTCAGGGTGATCTGCACATGCACACGACGGCCTCGGACGGTGCGGCTACGATTGAAGAAATGGCACTTGCCGCCAAAGCTCGCGGATTGAAGTACATCGCCATCACAGATCACAGCAAACGTGTTTCCATGGCGAACGGGCTGGATGCAGGTCGGCTGAGGGAACACTGGAAGAACATTCGCGAAGTCCAATCCCGCGTCTCGGGGATCGATATTTTGTGCGGCATCGAATGCGACATTCTGGAAGACGCGACGATGGATCTTCCAGATGACGTACTTGCCGAAGCCGACTGGGTGATTGCGGTACTACACTATGGCTTGAAGCAGCCTGGCGAACAGATTATGAAACGTTTGCTGAATGCAGTGAAGAATCCGCACGTCGATATCATTGGACACTGCACCGGTCGCATGATCAGCCGTCGTGAAGGAGCCGACGTCAACTTTACGGATCTCTTAAAAGCTGCCGCCGACCATCGCGTGATGATGGAAATCAATGCTCATCCAAGTCGTCTGGATCTGGATGACATTCATGCGGCGGCGGCGAAGGATCTTGGCATTCCCATCGTCATCAGCACCGATGCACACCGTGTGAATGGATTCGAAGTCCTGGAATACGGCGTCGATCAGGCTCGCCGTGCGGGTTTGACAGCGAATGATGTCGCGAACACAAAGTCGTTGAAGGATTTTCGAAAGCTGTTGAAATAATCGTTCTTTGCTTTGCGGCGTTTTTCAGGAGCCCTCTGAATGTTGAACCGACTTTCCAAATCTCTCTTTGCAGCATTCACGATCATGGCAACAGGATTTTCATCCAACGCAGGGCCAGCCCGTGGAGATGATTTGCTGCTGGAATTGCGTTCGCAGCAACGCGAACCTGGCAGTGACGCATGGGAACACCAGACGAAAAATGCACAATGGCAAACTGCGAAAACGGCGGTCATCGTGTGCGATGTGTGGGACAAGCATCATTGTCTCAACGCTGTCCGCCGACTTGAAGAATTCGCACCTCGCCTGAATGATGTGTTGAAAGAAGCACGGCGGCGTGGCGCGATAATCATTCACTCGCCAAGCGATTGCATGCCGGCATACATCGATCATCCGGCGCGAAAACGGGCCGTGAGCGTTCCGCGTGATAAAGCCACGCCGGCGGATGTTGAATTCTGGTGCTCGAAGATTCCGGCCGAGGAACAAGCGGCCTATCCAATCGACCAATCTGACGGTGGCGACGACGATGATCCCGCAGAACATGCGAAATGGGCGGCCGAACTCACGGCACTTGGACGTAACCCTGGTCTGCCATGGAAAACACAGTCACAAATCATTGAGATCGATGCAGCGCATGACTTCATCAGCGATAAGGGTGACGAAGTCTGGAACATCCTGCAGTCACAGGGCATTGAGAATGTCATTCTGACGGGCGTGCATACAAATATGTGTGTGCTGGGCCGTCCCTTTGGTCTGCGGCAGATGGTGCGCAATGGCAAAAATGTTGTCCTGATGCGTGACATGACTGACTGTATGTACAACCCGAAAAGCTGGCCGTTTGTTGATCATTTCACCGGCAACGATCTGATCATTTCTCATGTCGAACGCTATATCTGCCCCACAATCACCAGCAATCAGATTCTGGGCGGTATCGCGTTTCATTCGAAATTTGATACTCGATCGCTCCCGACGAAATCTGCATCGAATACCAATGACATG
>JBDNFT010001029.1:0-1754 GCA_041689695.1 Planctomycetaceae bacterium
CAGCAAAAGACGAAAGGCCAGCAGGGGAATAATGCAGGCTGCGACACCGTGAATCAGCGCGGTCTTCCACGCGACCGCACGAAGCTCACTCGGGCTCAGTTGCAGCTGTGCAAATCCAAACCATGTGGGAGTACCAACGGCACCGAATGAAACCGGGACGCTGTTGAGAATAAGACATGCCATCGCCACTCGCAGCGGAGGAAATCCCAGCGACACCATCAGTGGCCCGGCCAGCGCGGCGGGCGTGCCAAAGCCACTTGCGCCTTCGATAAGGAACTGAAATGACCATCCGATAATGACAACCTGCGCCACCCGATTGCCGGACAGATCATTCAGCCAGCGTCGAATCGTGTCCGTCGCACCGCTGTGCTCCATCGTCTGGAACAGAAAGATGGCTCCCCACACGATAAGGATTGGCGTCAATGCCAGCAGCAGTCCGGCCACGACAGAGGCATGGACGACGTTGGCAGCAGTGCCAAACCACATCAGCCGGATCCCATAAGCGACGACTGCGGCAAGCGGCAGCGCTCTGGCGGAAGGCATCGGCGTGCTCCTGGTCATCCAGTAGATGAGCAGGAGAATCGGAAGGGCAGCAAAGATCAGATCGGCAGTAGACATCGACTAAGAAGATCTCCCGCAGTTGGTTTAGCGTTGACTGACTTTCAGATGTTGTGGTTACGCCAAAAAACGCATGCTGATTCAACGACATGACAGGACCATGTTGCACGCAAGGCAGCCAGCCTGTTGGATTTTCCCATACGCGACGATGATCTGAGATAGCAGTCGGAACCATTCGAGCGTGGCGGATTTCGCCGCTTACGGTACATCGAACGAGGCGGGCGTGAAGTTCAAGTACCGAATTCCCGATCCGGCATTGTGAAAGTCGAAGCGATCAAACCGATAGTTCTGCATCGGAACATGCGTGTGGCCAAAGAAAATATTCCGGACTTCCGGAACCAGGGCTGTTTCGCAACTCTTCAGATATTCAAGCAATGTCCGACACGTCTGCTGTCGCGTATGCCGCACGCGCGGGACAAGACCATGCAATCGAGTCTGAAGCACGGCGTCATACAGCAGGTTACTCAACTGTCCTTTGGTATTCTCATCGTGGAAGCGGGCGCGGTAACTCTCCAGACCTCCGGCATGCCTGAACCCATCCAGCACATCCCCATGCAAAAAAACATTGCTGCCGATTCGCCAGAACGTAGGACTCCAGACAAAGGTGGGATGCCTGACAGTTATGGACGAAAGCAGCGACTGCATTCGCGGATGGCAATCGTGATTTCCGAGAAGGTACACCCACGATGCTGTCGGGTTCAGAGCGATCGCTTTCTCCAGCCATGCTTCTGCAGCGTCCAGCGTTGCATCGAGACTTCCGAGCTGACTCCATCGAAAATCAAACATGTCTCCGCCCAAAACGATCGACTTTGCCGCCGCAATCGCTTCGGCGTTCTGATCCCAGTGCCGCTGACCAATTGAACGTCGGCTGAACAAGTGCAAGTCCGAGAGAAATAGTCCGGTCATCGTGGTCTCCGCATCACAAAAAAGCCCCATGGAAAATGATCACGAACGCTTCACCTGCAAACACTTGTAATCATCACCGGCCGTTACGGATCCTTCACGTCGGTCAAGTCATTTTCCCGGCTGTTTTCTAAGTCGTAACCGCTGATTTCCGTCATCAGCCGCATCAAACCATAACACAGCCAGCTGACGAATCGTACGATCATCGGCTGCTGTTTCCAGTTGACCGCCAG
>JBDNFT010001030.1:0-2204 GCA_041689695.1 Planctomycetaceae bacterium
ACGTCGGGGGTCGAAACGCCATAACAAATCGTTTTCCGGATCTGCCGCCAACGCCGCTTCAGACGATCGTGACGCTCGCTTATACGCATCGGACGTCACGATCAAGCGATGAAGCGGTTTCAAATGCCAGCCGTTTTCGACCAATCGAGATGCGAGGTAATCAAGAAGTTCTGGATGCGTTGGTGGTGCGCCCGCGAACCCTAAGTCGCTGGGCGTGCGAACAAGTCCGCGCCCAAAATGATATTGCCAGATACGATTGGTGATCGCGCGAGCGGTCATCGGTTGCGCTTTCGGATCGATCATCCAGTTTGCTAACGCCGTGCGTCGCCCCGAAGTCTGCGGGTTTGGTGACGCTTGAATGTGAGCTTCGCCACCACCGAGCACCTCGAGAAAACCTGGCTCAACCGCGTCGCCTTCCGCATGAGGATTTCCACGCAACAACACATGCGTTGGTCTCGCTTCGCTGCCTTGCTCTGTTACTACCAATGCTTGAGCAACGTCTGCCGGTCGGTTCTGATTAAGCACGGCACGCGACTTTAAGTTCGCCTCATACTTATCAACTTCGTCCTTTGTGAAGTGCTGCCCCTCGTAGTGGCGCAAGACGCGAACGCGATTGGATTCATGAAAGAATTCTTGCAATTCGACCGGTAATAAAAATGGCTTTGCCTTGTTCTCCATCGACACAATCTGGTTGTCCAATCGCTGAATCGATTTCTTGAATTCAGCGATCTCTTGGCTTGATGCCTGGGACATGCCAGGTGGCAGCAGCGGGCGTAACGAAGCCGCTGCAACACTATCGTCACCACGGACCCCGTAGCGGTTTAGCCCCGAGAAAAACGCCAGCAAGCGGTAGTAGTCAGCATGAGTGATCGGGTCAATTTTGTGATCATGGCAGCGAGCGCATCCCAGCGTCTGCCCAAGGACTGCTTTCCCGATTGTATCGAGCTGCTCATCCGCCACGTCCATGCGTCGCTGGTTTGGATCATTGCCCAGCAACACCTTTGGGCCGACTTCCAGAAAGCCCGAGGCGATACGTTGTCGATCTCGCTGTTCAACGGATTCATGCGGCAGCAGGTCGCCAGCGATCTGCTCGGTCAGAAATCGATCGTATGGCATGTCGGCGTTGACCGCATCTATGACCCAGTTGCGATAACGCCACGCTTCACGGAACAGAAAGTTCTCATCCAGACCATTGGAATCTGCATAACGAGCCAGATCCAGCCAATGTCGTCCCCAGCGTTGCCCGAACTGCGGTGAGTCCAGAAGTTTGTCCACCAGTCGCTCATAGGCCTCCGGTTCATTGTCACTCAGAAACGCGGTGACTTGCTCCGGCGTTGGCGGCAATCCGATGAGTTGAAAATAGACTCGCCGCAGCAATGTACGTCGATCCGCATCGTCCGCTGGTTGCAGATTATTCTCTTCCAGTTTCGCCAGGACGAATGCATCAATCGGAGATCGAGGCCAATCAGTCGCTCTTGCTGCGGAAGGTTGTTTTGATTCCTCCAGTTGGTTGGATTTCTCCATCAGCGGTCGAAACGCCCAGTGTTCTCGCCCGGCGATTGGATCGGACGGATTTCCACGGCGAATTTTGTCCTCCGATATTTCGTCCCGCGGATCCGGCACGCCCATAGCCACCCAGCGTTCCAGCAAAGCAACTTGTTCTTTGGAGAGTGGTTTCTCCGGTGGCATTTGCAAATCCGGATCGGTATATCGCACCGCGCGAATGAGCAAACTGGCCTCAATGTCACTCGCCACAATTGCTGCACCGCTGTCACCACCGACAGACCAGCCCGCGCGGCTGTCAAGCAACAATCCGCCTTCCCGTTTTGCTTCGCGTTCTGAATGGCAGCCGTAGCATTGCTCGGCTAACAGAGGCCGAATATTCTTTTCGAAGAACTCGATGCCTTCAGCAGTCGGCGGCTCGGCGTGCAACGGCAATGCGTTCACAGCCGCCATGACGAAGCATGTGGTCACAGTGATTAATAGCTGAAGTTTGCTTAAACTCATCCACGGATTCTATCGCCTACTTGTACACTGCGGCAATTGAGAAGTGAGACGAACAATGCTGATTTGTAAACTGAATCCTACATTGCTTATCTGTCGATATTTCACAGACTACGATTCGTCTGTTTTGAGAAGATGCAGGCCCCCGTCAGCGAATTCCATGTTGAGTCGACTCGAACAACAATGATTCATCCGCCGCG
>JBDNFT010001031.1:0-2646 GCA_041689695.1 Planctomycetaceae bacterium
AATGCCAAGGGCCGCGTTTTGCGGCCTTCGTCACTCGGAGAGTGACGTCTACTTTTTTTTTTCAAATCGAGTACCATTGACCCAGCGACCTTACTCCGATCGCTTGAGCATGACCAAGGCAAAACATGAAACAGAACTCACAACATGAACCCACACGTCGCGGAATTCTACGATCGATGATCGGCGGCTCGATGCTCATGCCGGGAATTGTTTCGCAGTTACTCGCTGACGATGCAGCTTCGGCAGCTGATGACCCATTGGCACCGAAAGCCACGCACTTTCCAGCTAAGGCGAAGCGAGTCATCCTGCTTCACATGAGCGGCGGAGTGTCGCATATCGATTCGTGGGATCCCAAACCAAAACTATTCGAAGATGCAGGCAAGACGATTCCTGTCAACGAATTTCAGGGCCGCAAAGGGGACTTCAATATGTTCCTCAAGCGACCGCAATGGGATTTCAAACCACACGGTCAATGCGGGACGGAAGTGAGTTCGCTCTTTCCGTATATGGCAGAATGTGTGGATGATCTGTGCGTCATCCGATCGATGAAGTCGGACCATACGAACCACTATGAAGCGACACTCGGCATCCACACCGGCTCATTCACATTCGCGCGACCAAGCATCGGATCATGGTTGAGCTATGGACTTGGCACGCTCAATCGCAACCTGCCGTCGTTTGTGGTCATCGCGCCGCATTCGCCGTATGCCGGTGGGCAAGTCTGGGGCAGCGACTTTCTGCCCGGCGCGCATCAGGGGACGCTTGTGGTTCCAGGGCCGGAACCGGTTGCCAATATTCAACGGCGAGCTGCGAGCGGTCGATTGCAGGAATTGGAATTGGCGGCGATGTCTCGCATGAACAAACGGCATCTGTCATCGCGTACTGAAGACCCGTTGCTGACAGCACGAATAAAGTCGTTTGAAACGGCTTTTGGGATGCAGGCAGAAATGCCTGAGGTGTTTGATTTTTCAAAAGAAGATGACGCCACGCTGAATCTGTATGGTCTTGAGCGAGGCAACACGAACGGCTTTGCCTGGCAATGTCTCGTCGCTCGCCGACTGGCCGAACGCGGCGTTCGCTTCGTGGAATTGATCGACGTCGGTTCGTCAGCCAACTGGGATGCACACGGAGATATGCTCACCCATACGCCGCTCGCGAAGAACGTCGATCAGCCGATCGCCGGGCTTTTGAAAGATCTGAAACAGCGAGGCATGCTGGAAGACACGCTTGTCGTCTGGACTACGGAGTTCGGCCGAACGCCGTTCAATTCTGCCGCCGGCGCTGCCGGGCGGGAACATCATCATTGGGTCTTTTCATCCTGGATGGCTGGTGGTGGTGTTAAGCCTGGCATGACCTTCGGCGAATCAGACGAATACGGAATTGATGTCGCCAAAGATCCGGTTCACGTACACGACTTCCATGCGACAATTTTGCACCTGATGGGCCTGAACCACGAACGACTCACTTACCGCCACAGCGGACGCGATTATCGCCTGACTGATGTGGCGGGGCGCGTTGTGAATGAAATCCTTGCGTGATCGCGCGACGTGCAAAGGCGAGCGGTAGCAAAAGAATTATCAATACCAAAGTCTGCGCCCAAGTGACCACTTTCGATCGACCATGCTGAAAGAAGCAGATCTGAGACAGATCTGCCTACGTCGTTCGACCTGTCCCAGGTCGAATTCCTTCGATACGGCCACATCGGTTGGCAGAACTGATTCTGCCGCTCTCCTAAAAAAATGACTGACAGTTAATGCACTATGCAACGAACTCTGGCTAAAGTTGTGATGACTCTGATCTGTCTGACAACAGAATCAACAATGGCGGCTGAACCAACGCACTGCGATTTGCAATACGCTCACGTTGGGGAGCACCGTCTGTTGCTTGATCTGTATCTGCCGCCAAAATCTTCGACACCTGCACCGCTGGTGGTTTGGATTCACGGCGGGGCGTGGAGAGCCGGATCAAAGGACAGCGTACCAGTTGAACGATGGCTGCAGCAAGGTTTTGCAATTGCCAGTGTTGAGTATCGGCTCAGTCCAATGGCGAAGTTTCCTGCTCAGATCCATGACGTCAAGGCGGCGATTCGCTGGCTGCGTGGAAATGCTGAGACCTATGCAATTGATTCGGAAGGGTTCATCATCGCGGGCTCATCCGCCGGAGGTCATCTGGCGGCACTTGTTGGAGTTTCGAATGGCGTGCAGGAATTGGAAGGCCATCTGGGGGAGTTCACTTCGACGTCTTCAAATGTGCAGGCCATCGTTTCATTCTTTGGTGCCAGCAATCTGGAATCAATTTTGTCTCAGTCCACCACGCATGGCCTGAGCGTCCGCGTTCCCGCGTTGGAACTACTACTTGGTGGGCAGCCGGATCAGAAACAGCAACTCGCGAAGCTGGCAAGTCCAGTGGCTCACGTCGATGCCACCGATCCACCATTGTGGCTGATTCACGGAGACGCTGATCCGCAGATGCCGATCGAACAAAGCCATGAACTGTATCAGCGTTACAAGGAACTCGAACTCCAGGCTGACTTCGAAATCGTCAAAGGCGGCAAACACGGCGGTGACGGTTTCTTTACAGACGCACAACTCGATCGGGTTGGGCAGGAATTGAAACGGGCATTGAATCGACAGGAGGTAACGGGAG
>JBDNFT010001032.1:0-5522 GCA_041689695.1 Planctomycetaceae bacterium
CCACGGCAGCGGCAATATCGGAGCGACCAACGTCGGCCGAATTCTTGGCTGGAAATGGGGCTTTCTGGTGCTATTTCTGGATGCATTAAAAGGCTTATTGCCAACACTGGCCGCAAAGTTGTATTTTCAGTCTCGATGCAGCGATGAACTGATGCACCTGGGGACAATCCTGACTGGTATCTGCTGCATCGTCGGGCATATGTATCCCATCTGGCTGAAGCTGCGAGGCGGCAAGGGCGTCGCGACGGCACTGGGCGTCATCCTTGTCATCGCACCGCTGGCATCTGGCGTTGCATTAGGCACGTTTCTGATCATGTTTGCCGCATCGCGAATCGTTGGACTGGCGTCAATCATTTCAGTGACGTCGTTCACGGTCGCTCAGATTGTGATCATGGGCGAAAAAGTCTTTGTTCCTGAACAACTTCCGATGACACTCTTTTCAACACTTGTCCCCGCATTGATCGTTTGGAAACATCGTTCCAATATTGTGCGAATGCTGAGTGGTGACGAAAAGAAATTGAAGGCCATTGTCGGCGACAAAGACGGAAAGCCAGAATCCGTGGAGTAACCAGCGTGAGAGACCAGACGAACAATGCAACATCTTTAGCATTGCGGGAAGTATGCCACGCGATGATGCTCAGTCTGAAAAACTCCATCGATCACATTGCCGATGCACACCAATGGCGATGGATGTTGTTTGAACGCGACTTCAACAGCTGCGAACTGCCTGCAAACGGCAGCGTCGGTCCGGTAGTGACACTGGGGATGCCATGGTTGTCGCCAGAATGTTCCATTCACTGGCTGGGACCTCGAATTCTGTTCTGGCCGCAGGGCATTCCAGCGCGGCGGCGAGTCTCAATAATTTCATCGAGATTAAAGCAGCGGCTGGACGAAGAATCATGGTGGTTCGACTTGCTTCGCACAGCGGTGCTTCGAACCGATCCAACTCTTGATCTGCTATGCGCCGTGACAGGAACCGCATCGCACCGCTTCGTCTGCCGGGCCGCAGAGTTATTCGGACGATCGTCGCTGGCATTTCATCTGGATTCGCATGAACAGCCGGTTGATGAAGATGCAATCACAACTTGGCTGTTGGATGTCGCCAACGGTCAAACATGGGATTCGGCTGCAGCACTCACGGACGATGATCTCGTGGCGGAACCCTCGATCGTAGAATGTTACGTGCAAGGCAAACACTGGTCCGTCTTTGTATCGCCACCAATGAAGATTGCATTCGAAGCGACGGATTCAGAACTGCCGAATCAGCCAATCGGCGATCGAATCCTGTTCGCTGCTGGTAACCGCCTTCAGGTTCTCCGAGCCCGCACCAATGGCGCGATTCAGGCGTTGTTAAGTCAACACGTGCAGGACACGGAACGGTGCAAATCCATCGTGATGCTGGCGTCCGAATCAAGCGGCGAGATCCCGGAAATTGTGATCAACTCGACAGGCTGCATCGTGCCATGGTTGTTGAAGTCTGATGCCACGGAAACAGAATCCGTTGCCATCACGACTGACAAAATAGCCGCCGATGACCGCATGTCGGCTTCTGTCGCCAGCATACAAATGAGCACACCGCTGACGCATCCAGACGAATGGTTACTGCACTGGACGCGTTCCACGGTGGGACCATGGCCGGATCAGGACGAACAGGAATTCGATGATGAACTGATTCTTGGATGTCGTTCGTCTGATCGATCGGCGTTGGCCACATTGTTGCGGATTGTCAACGAGGGCAAGTTGTGGGCATCATCAGAAGCGATCCGTGGCGGCCATCGAGTCGTCTCATTTACCGAAGTACCGCTGCACGAATTCCGCCAACGCCGAACGTACCGCCGTCATCGTCGTCGCTACGATTTTGAACCCTGGGGCATCGCCATTCGCCGCGATGTCCTGACATCCGCCGGAGCACGTCCTGTCATCTATGGCGATGAAGAAACCTGGCGCAAGGTTAGTGATCAGGACCAACCATTTTTCCAGAACATCGGCACCGGCGATGGCTGGACGCAAGACGAACGCGAGTGGCGGATCAGGGATCATGTGCAGTTGAAAGAACTGCCGCCATCGGCCGTGATCGTATTCGTGGATTCAAACGCTGCACTTCGGATGGTTCAAAAGCAAACGGATTGGCAGGTTGTGGTAGTTCCGAGCTCAACGCACCTCACCCGTCGCTTTGCCTAATAGTTCATTCACCGAACAAGTCGTACTATGGGAAACTGCCGCGATCACCATTTGTATTAAAATGGGGCGGATTTTTAAAAATTTGCGCATATTCTGAAAAATTTATGCATACAAGATGAACTTATAGACAGTTTCACTTGCCTTCAGGCTTCTCCTGATCGTAGCATTCGGCGTTTGCTTATGAGGCCAATGTTTGGCGTGTTGTATTCTGAATCTTGTTTTCCTGTCTCGTCCTTATTCAAGAGGTGCAGTCAATGAGAGTAGCAAATCGTAGCCGCAAGGCTTTTACATTGATCGAGTTGTTGGTGGTGATCGCAATCATTGCGATTCTAATCGCTTTACTTTTGCCCGCAGTTCAGCAGGCTCGCGAGGCGGCTCGCCGCACCCAGTGCAAGAATAACCTGAAGCAATTCGGGCTGGCGTTGCATAACTATGCCGATGTGTATGGTCTATTCCCGGCATTCGCAGGTGGTAGCGGTGCGCCTCTTGGTGGCACTCACATGCGAACTCGCTTGAGCGGCGTTGTGGCTTTGTTGCCGTACTTCGAAAATGCAAATCTTGGCACATCGATTGGGGCCGTCACAACTTCGATCCCACCGTGGTCGAATAACGTGATTTGGACGACGCCGCTTTCTATGATTCAATGCCCAAGTGACCCGGGGAGCAGTCCTCCATTGGGCGCTTTGAGAGGCAAACGAAACTATGTGTTCTGCGGTGGCGACGGTGCCACTGGCAATGGCGGTGGCAATACGTCTGCCGTGCCACTCGTGATCCCGACACGCGGGATGTTTGCAGCACTTCGGTGCTATGGCTTCCGAGATAATACGGACGGCACGAGCAACACGATTGCTATGGCCGAAGCTGCGGCCCCTTTAAATGTCAACGGATTCGGCAACGCAGCAACCAATGCCAGTATTACCAACCCCGCGGCGTGCCGTGCACTATGGAATGGTACGACTAAAACGTATCCCGGTGGTGGTTTCAGCGGCGACACCACCCGAGGTTATCGCTGGGGTGACGGGGCTGCTTACTTTTCTGGGTTTTCTACAGCAACACCGCCAAATACTGCTGGTTGCTTCACAACCGCAAACGTCAACCATTGGGCTGATGGTATCTTCAATGCCAGCAGCTATCACACAGGTGGTGCTCAGGTGCTGTTGATGGACGGATCTTGCCGCTTCATCAGTGAGAACATCGATTCCGGTAATCAGGCCGCAACAATTCCAGCGGCGACATCCAGCACCGTCAGCCCATACGGAATCTGGGGAGCCTTGGGCACTCGAGCTGGTGGCGAAGTTCTTGGTGAGTTCTAATTGCTCGCCTTGATCTGTTACGATGACGCAGCCCGATTGAAGCAATTCAAACGGGCTGTAATTTTTCTGGGCTTCCATATTGTCTGGGCGTCAGCCTCGTCTGAAATGAAATTGAGTCAGGAGTTTTTTTTTATGTTGTCTTTACCCCGATCGCTGCTTGTCGCTTTACTTTGTTTTGCTCTTGTTGGTTGCGGAGGTGCTGAAGACGCTGCCAAAAAAGCACGACCTAAAACAGTGAACGCAGTTGGTTCAATCACATATAACGGCCAGCCCTTGGACTTTGCGTCCATCCTGCTGGAATCACAAACTTCTGGCGGTACTGCCGCGATGTGTCGCAGCGATGCCGACGGAAAGTTCAGTCTGGACGCTTTTCCGCCAGATCGCGGTGCAGTTCCCGGGATGTATCGTGTAAGCGTCAAGAAAACAGAACCGGCGAAGGAGCAGGTTTTTGATCCCTCAAATCATGATGCTCCGATTGCAGAAGAAACCACAGGCCCAAAGTCGCTCATTCCTCCTGAGTTTGGGGAATTCGACACTTCCGGTCTTACGCTGGAAGTGCCGACCGAAGGAAGTGACAGCCTGAAGCTGGAACTAAATTAGTTTGCCTGCAGCTTTGTGGTACTGAGTTGACTCCAAAGAAGCCCGGCGATTTTCAAGATGGCCGGGCTTTTCGTTACGAGTAGCCCACCTAAGTTGCTGTAAAAATTGTTCAGCAAACAGATTGTCTTCCAGCGCCGCAAACAGTCAAATACTTCTTAATCTACGAGCTGCAGAATGAAAAGTTCCCATTGAGCCTGAGGCGCTAGCCGATTCGACAGCATGAAATCGGCTAGCGCCTCAGGCTCAACTCAATTGGGTTCGATACGTGTGTTTCTGACGCGCAACTTGACAACCACATTTGAACGGTGACCGGCTATGTACCAGAGAACTAACCTTGCCCTGAATTCGCACACTTTGTTGTTGGCGATATTTGTTCTGTCTCGACATGTTGCAGCGGACGATCCGGCATTGCCACCAGCACTTACGCGGGGGCCGTATCTGCAGCTTTCGACGCCGTCATCTGTCTCGATCATCTGGCGAACGAACGCCGAGACTCAACCGATTGTGCGGTACGGACTTGATCCTGAACAGCTTGATCAATCGTTGCCTGTCGCATCGATCCTTGTGAGACGAGTACCCAAAGTGGGCGAGGTTCCAGGTGATCTCAGCCTACACTCCGCTCCCGAAGGAACAGTGCAGTATGACGCAACTCTGACGGGCCTCAAATCTGGCACAACTTACTATTATGCCATCGGTAACGGAGATAAGAAACTCGCTGGTGGCGATGCTGAATACTATTTCCGCACTCATCCTGAACCCGGCGAAGTGAAACCCGTCCGGATCTGGGTTGTTGGCGATTCAGGCACTGGCGACGCTCGACAAGCCGCCGTGTATCAAGCCATGCGGGATCATGTGGCGAAACAAAAACATCCGCTGGATTTGTATGTTCACGTCGGCGATATGGCTTATCCGTCAGGCACGGACGAAGAATTTCAAAGAACGTTTTTTAACGTCTATCAACCAACGCTGCGAAACACTGTCTGCTGTGCGTCGATGGGCAATCACGAAGGCAAAACGTCAAAGGGTTTGCTGGGCGTTGGTCCGTACTACGATGCCTATGTTTGCCCAAAACGCGGCGAAGCGGGTGGTCTGCCGTCGGCCAGTGAAGCGTTTTATTCATTTGATTATGCCAACGTGCATTTCATCTGTCTGGATTCGCATGATCTTGACCGGGCACCGACCGGCGTGATGGCTGAATGGCTGCGAGCGGACCTGGAAAAAGCGAAGTCCGACTGGATTATCGCGTACTGGCATCATCCTCCGTACACCAAAGGTTCGCACGATAGCGACAAGGAAGAAGCATTGATTGAAATGCGGGAATTGATCATGCCGATCCTGGAAGCTGGCGGCGTAGATCTGGTGCTGACTGGCCATTCACATATCTATGAACGCTCGATGCTTATTGACGGAGCCTATCAGACACCGACG
>JBDNFT010001033.1:0-3495 GCA_041689695.1 Planctomycetaceae bacterium
GGTTTGGTCGCAGGTCGCGACAAGTCGCGAAGTCCTTTCCGGCAGAAAGGACCTACGTTCGCGATGATCCTCGACTGCGTTCGCCTCAAGTCCAGCAACTGTCTCCACTGGACTCCCGTGCCGGAAACCGTTAGTTTGACGAGACTGATTGAATTATTTCCCCGAATGCAGTCTTGAGTCAACGTGCCCCTTCCCTCGCCATTAACCGAAGACGACTGGTCGAAGCTGACGCACACGCTGGAGGCGTTTGCAGCGGCATGGGAATCGTCTCCCTATCCACCATCGCTCGCCGATTTTTTGCCGGATGCAGAAAGTGGGATTCGCAAGGAGTTGATTCCGGAACTCATCAAGCTGGATCTTGAACAACGCTGGCAGCGCGGCCTGCGAAAGCTAGTCGAAGATTATTCATACGATGTTCCGGAACTGGATGCCATCGTCACTGTGGATCTTGTCTTCGAAGAATACCACATTCGGAAGACGGCCGGAGACCACGTTTCCCCGACGGAATTCTTCAAACGATTTCCCGCGTTGGCCCGTGAACTGGATGGACTGTTTCGACTTGATCCGGCATTGCGATCGACATTTTTGTCAGATGATGCTCCGGCGGCAATCATTGATCTTTCTCCCGGCCAGACGATAGATGATTTTGATCTGCTGCTCACACTCGGTCGCGGCGCATTTGCGACTGTTTTTCTAGCGCGACAAAAATCCATGCAACGGTTGGTTGCGTTGAAGGTGTCTGCTGACAAAGGGACCGAAGCGCAGACGCTGGCTCAGTTGGATCACGACAACATCATTCGCGTCTACGACCAGCGACTGTTGCCACAACGTTCCCTGCGGCTGCTGTATATGCAATATGCTGCGGGTGGCACTTTGGCTGACGTCATTCATCGCATGAAAGCCGTTCCGCTCAGCGACTGGAATGGCCGCAGTTATCTGAAGGCCGTTGATGCCGAGCTTGATGATCACGGAGAATCTCGGCCGACTGAATCTACCATTCGTCGTCAGATCGCTGAAATGTCATGGTCTCAACTGGTCTGCTGGATCGGAAATCAACTCGCGCGAGCCCTGGACTATGCGCACCGGGCAAAAGTTCTGCATCGAGATATCAAGCCGGCAAATGTTTTAATTACAGCCGAAGGTGTACCAAAACTCGCGGACTTCAACATCAGTTTCGGTGCAACGCTGGAAGGAGTTTCGGCCGACGACAGTCTGGGCGGAAGTCTGGCGTATATGTCCCCGGAACATCTGGAAGTCTGCAACCCCAGGCACAGCATGACCGCATCCGAAATGGATGGCCGGAGTGATCTGTTCTCGCTGGGGATTGTCCTGTGCGAATTACTGACAGGACGTCGTCCGTTTGACGATGGAGGTCACCATGCGCCTCGACTCCAACGCCTGGAAACGATGGTCGAAGGTCGCCGCTCAGGTCTTTCGGATTCGTATCTGCAGACCTTGTGCGTGACTGAGGACTGCGGCCTTGGCCATGTATTCAAGCGATGTTTGGCCGCCTATCCCGAGATGCGATTTCCGACCGGCAACGCGCTCTCAAGTGCCCTGGATCTTTGCCTGCAGCCGGAAGCGCGTAAATTATTGTGCGACGACGTGACTCCCTGGAAACAATTCGTTCGCCGGTGGCCGTTACTGACGATTAATACGGTGACTGTCGTCCCGAATCTGGTGGGTGCATTTTTCAACTTCATGTACAACTTCGGCGAGATTCAAGCTTCCATGCCGGATGCCGAACCCACGTTTATGCGCATCATGTCGATCATCAATATGATTACGTTTCCCACCGGAATTCTCAGCGCGGCGGTTTTGACCAGATCCGTCACTCGCGCCACGCGAATAGATGAACAAGTAAAGTTGAGTGCTGCCCAGCTTCAGGAGCGACGCCGTCAATGCCTGCAATTGGGCAACTTGGCGGTCATCGTCGGCCTGACTCTATGGCTGATCGCCGCTCCCGCGTATCCGATTTTGTTACATCTGTTTCGCGGCACCGTGCCCTTGTCCATCTATGCACATTTTGTCGTGTCGTTGACACTGTGTGGACTCATCGCAGCCGCATATCCATTTTTCGGTGTCTCATTGATTGCCGTGCGGACCATTTATCCGACACTGGTGCAGTGGGATTCAATGTCAAAAGCCGAGTTGCCCGCATTGAGGCAGCTTGGACGCAACTTGTGGTTTCATCTTGTGCTTGCGGCATCAGTCCCGATGCTGTCAGTTCTGATACTTGCGTTGTTAAGTGAACATGAACGCCGCTTCGCGCTGGTGGCTCTGGCGGCTGGCGGAACAATCGGCTTTGCCACGGCAATTTCCATTTTTCGATTGGTGCAGCAGGACTTGCAGGTGCTGATCAAATTTATTGAACGCAGCGATCATTGACAGACTCCAACTTGCGCCACTATTCAACCACGGATGCGCAGCGCTTGACAGGTGGCATCGTACGATGCGTCGAGGTTTAGCGGGATCGGCAGGATGTCAGTAAGCCAGATCGGCAGCGTCGGCAATCGCTGGCCAATTTGCAGAGGGAATGCCCAGCTTTCGAATCGCGGACGTTCGTTGACCTTGCAAGTGCGGCAGGTCACCGCGTAGATCGACGGCGGCTCAGGTGCAAACACTGGGTCGGTGCGTTCAATTCGCTGCAGCAGTTCACAGTACAAATTGAATTGACGAATAGTGACCAAATCCACGATCGAAACAGAGATATTGTTTTGCAGCATCGCCGCACATTTGGTCACGAACACTTCACGGTTTTTCGGTCGGTCCTTGTTTGCCGGGCTGACCAGTTCAATCGCAGCTACAAGTTGCCGCCCCCTGGACTCATCAAAGATCAGCACTTCGTAGGCATATTGGTCGCCGAAATCCACATCGGTTGCCAAGGTTGCTTTGGGCGGTGCATAAGTCGCTGTCGCAAGGGTTCCCGAATTTTCCGAGTCGCCTCCTGCGGCAGCATACGAAGCATCCGGCTCGAAAGCACAAACATCAATTTCGAAATACGGCCCCATGTGAACACGCGGTTCGGCCGTGAACTCATCCGGTAAAACCTTATTTAACTCCTGCACGATGGCCATCGGCCATCCGCCATGGAAGCCTTCCCAGGATGTTGTGTTGAGCAGTGGTGGTCGGAAATGATCTAAGAGCGGCATGATCGTCTGATCTCCTTCTTATCCAGTCTAGCAGAAGCTGCTTTTCGCGTCGATTGATGACTTGGCGTCGCGCAATCGAGATGCGATAATAGAGACAGCTCGAAAAACTCGCTTCGTAAAACGGACGCTTGGCATGTCTACCGTATCGACAGAGTCTTATGATCGCGGCGAGAAGTTCAGGCAGTATCGCGAAATTGAATCGTTGAAAGAGTACGTCATTATTGCCTACCTTCGGGCTTGCAGGCTGTCTTCATAGGGCAGAGCCTCTGGTTGAACCCAATCGAAAATTTTCAAAAGTTGCCGCGACACGATGAGAGACGATGGAAAAATTCGTTTGCATCAC
>JBDNFT010001034.1:0-6796 GCA_041689695.1 Planctomycetaceae bacterium
AAAAACCCGTGAGCCAGCTTTTCACAGCCTTCGAAACACAGAAACGTTCCTCCGGCAATCATTAACGGCTCAATCAACCACGGTGCGACTGCACTCAGGAGCAGCGCCGACGGAATCAGTATCGATTTATTGACGAACGAGCCTTTGGCAACCGCCCAGACAATCGGTAGCTCGCGGCTCGCCTGAACTCCGCTGACCTGCTCTGCGTTCAGTGCCAGATCATCACCCAGAATTCCCGCCGTTTTTTTGGCGGCAACTTTCGTCAGCGCAGCCACGTCGTCCAGAACGGTTGCGATGTCGTCGAGTAACATTAGTAGGCCACTAGCCATAACATCCCCTGATCCGAAGTGTTCTATCGTTTCTGTGCGTTGCGCACTGACGACCTCTATAAACCGAGCCTTGGCGGTTCAATCTGAGTTGCGGCAACAGCCCGTTCTTCTGGGTCGAATGAGTACATTCCGCCGAAACTGGTATCGCCGTGCCAAGGCAGATTCGGCGGAACCTTCCTCGCCACCGACCCGCGTTTTCCGGGTCTCACCTGACGACCAGACCAGTCCAGAAGCTCCATTTATGCGATTTCCGAAAAAAGCATGATGACGCAGATCTACTTCAACAATGGGCTGCCGGGAGTCCAGATTCGTGGTGACGCAGAAGCTTCAGACTCTGCTGGCGCTGCAGCACGTTCAATACGTCGGGCCTTCATTCGCACATAAGGCGGAACAAAACGACCTCGGTAGCCAAAATGCGAAACGTCTGCTTTATAGTCGGCTCGTTTCGGTTCGCGCAGGTCTTCGATCACAAATCCTGCCAGACATAAATCACCAACGATCTGATCCAGCCGATGCAGGTACTCCGTGGCACCGGATTCGCGGTAGGACGTATCCTGCTGTTGCGGCAGTGGGCCTTCATGATAGTACTCAACGCCGATCACAAATTGGTGACGATCATTGCGATGACTGATCTGCAGGCTGACAGGCTGCTTGTGCTGACTGATGTACACGCCATGACTGCGAAGCACTCGCGCGACACCGGCATAAACCGGTTTGAGATCAGGCACGTAGCAGGTACTCACCGGCTGATGCACGATGTCAAAAGACCCATCAGCCAACATGCTCAGGTCATCCATCGAAGCATGAACCGTCTGCACCTGAAATCGTCGGCGTTTTGCTTCGCGCGCATCCAGTCGCAGCATGGATTCACTGAGATCCACAACGGTGACGTTCGCTCCGGCCGCCGCATATAAAATCGACTGCCAACCTCCGCCAGACGCCAGACACAGTACATTCAGACCAGCGACGCTCTCGGGCAGCCAGCCGCGTCCGTCCAATGCCTGCAGAGGCTTGCGACATTCATCATCCGTTGCCACGCGAGCGAACAGGCTGCCACTGTCGGCCAATCGATCCCAGGCCTGTTGGTTCGTGTTACGATAGTCCACTACTTTTCGTCCTGATCACGCGGCGTCTGTGGCGGAACAATATCGATATCGTTATTACGCCGCTGACGATCGCCAAGCTGAAACGTGATCGCCCCAATCACGCGCTGCCGGTCTCGGGCAAAAGCGATGAATTTCACCAGAAGTTTCTGTTCAGGTGTTTGTGCTCGGTTTAACTGAGCCAGGAATTCCAGTCGTGTTCGCGCTTCATCTGAGGGCATGGTCATCAATGAATGCTGTCGGTCCTTATCCTCCAGATTGACAAAAGCAGCGACGATTTCTTCTTCCGACACAGGGAACTCTTTCGTCAGCCTGTTGCCAAGGACCATCGTCGATTGCTTCAGAATGACGAGCAGATTCTGAAACACCCAAAACTTAAAAAATCTACGGTCGGAGTTTTCCTCAATGATCTTTTCGAACTGCATCCGCCACGCATCATCACTCACGTTGGCCAGCACGGAGTTCAGAATCTTCTGGCCTTGCAAAACTAACGCTTCACGATCCGCTGAATGCTGAAACTCCTCAAACAGCCAAAGCGAATAGGCCAGCGAACGATGCTCGGGCGAACGCAGTTGATTAATTTCCGTGGACACAACGTCGGGAGTTTGAATATCACGCCGCGAGAGGGTGATAATTCGTTCGCATTCCTCAAGTGTCAGATGCAATGGTTGAAGCGACGTCTGTCCCCAACCTGTGAATTCCACAATAGCGACCGTAGAAGACTCCGCTCGTTTGTTGATGCGGGCCTTTGCAAATGCAATCTGCTGTTCGCGAGTCATGCCGGGAAAGCTATCCCACTCAAAACGCGACAGCGACGACCACCAGTCAGAATATCTTTCCAAAGCGTGTTCGAGTTCAGGATCAGCCTGAACGGCTTGATTCAGGGCGTCGATCTCACTCTTCCGGTCTTTCGTTTTCAGGGCAAATTCGGCATAGCTCGCCTTCACCATCTTCTGCTGTTCGGTATCGAGATTACGAAATTCCTGAAGACGGTTATTCAACAGAGCGTGTTCTTCACTGCTGGCTCCAACGAACGCGAGCGCCCCAGCGCAACCAATGGCGAGTCCGACCATCGGTATCACTGTGCTTTTTGCTGATTGCAAAAGACTCATGGAGGGTCTCCATTCTCGGAAGGCTCAGAAGAACTCGAAACGTCTTTCAGAAACTGCACATCCGGAATACGCCAAAGCTTTGGATATCTGAGGTATAGATCAAGGTCTTTGAGGATTAGGGCGTCTGTCGAATCGGGCTGTTCGCGACGTGCTTTTCGAGATAGCATCAGCCCTGCGGAACATGCTAAAAATCCAGCAAGGCACCAAATCAGCCCCTTTGATAGTAGGGTGCCTGGTAACAGCTTCTTGAGAGACCACCGTCCGGTATTTTGAACACCAGACTCGCCGCTCTCTGCGATGGCACAAATTGACGACAATGTTTTCTGTGTGAATTCGCCGCTCGCAGTCGCGGATTCAAGAGAATCCAGAAGCTGCCAAGTCCGATCCAGACACTCGGCATCCCGGCGAAGCGGCGCGTTGTCTTGTAACATCCGCTCAACGCGATCAGCATCCTGCTCGGGCAATTCACCGTCCAGATACGCAACGAGCTCCGTGATTTGAGGGTCATCGTTCCCCACAATCTCGTCGTGCTGCAGGTTGTGATTCTGTTCCGTCATCTGAAGGACTTAAGTCAATTGTCAGCCACGAATAAAACTTGATTACAATTTGCCGTCGAATGAAAACCGGCCGTCACAGGAATTTTTCGAGTGCTTCCTTTAGTTTGCTTCGAGCCCGTGACAGCAAAGACTTCACCGCTACTGTACCGAGCCCCATGATTTCGCCGATTTCTTCGTAACTCATTTCTTCAAACTTGTGCAGAATGACGGCTGTTCGCTGGCCTTCGGTGAGTTCTTCAACTGCACTTCGCACGACATCCTGCATCTCACGGGAATCAAGCTGTCTGGTGGGCATAAGAGCCGACTTATCTGCCAGGATTTGCTCCTGAGGACGAAAATCGTCATCGGCAGAACGATTCCCGAGCGGGATTTCCCGCCGTCTTGCTGCCCCACGCTTCTGATTACTCGCCAAGTTGTGGGCGATGCGAAATAACCATGTCGAGAAACGAGCGGTTGGTTCGTAACGCTCCCGCGATTTGTAGACGCGTAGAAAGGCTTCCTGAGCAAGATCTTCACACGTGGTACGGTCATGAATCAGGTGAAAGAAAAAGCCTACCAAGCGATCCTGATAACGCTGCACCAATTGCTCAAACGCATCCTCATCACCCGCTGAAACCTTCAACATAAGCTGAACGTCGGGGTCTGACAGGTATTGATTCTGGAAAGACTGCGAGACCAAACCGGGCCACTCCACCGCACGTCGAAATTCGATGAGGAACGACGATGCCGATCCTTTGCAATTTTAAAGACTCAGAAATCAGGCAGGCGATTCATCGGTATTGTCGAATAATCCAGTCAGCTTGGCAAGCGGCGAGCGATGGTCCTGGAATTCGTAGAATCAGGTTTTGGCCATAAAAAAACCTCGGTTCAAGTGAACCGAGGTATGACCCCAAGGGGATTTGAACCCCTGTTACCGGAATGAAAATCCGATGTCCTAGACCTAACTAGACGATGGGGCCGGACAGGTTTCCGAGATTCTATGGACGCGGCACAGGATAAGCGATGTGAAGCCACGTTTCAAACTCAGATGACAACTGAGCCCGAGGTTTCTTCGGAAGGATTTTCCGAGAACTTCAGTTTTTCACTGAGAATTGCTTCCAAGACCTCCTGACGGTGCACTGAAACATCCCGAGGAGCTTCAATTCCTATGCGAACCTTGTCGCCACGGACATCTACGATCGTAACGACGATGTTGTCATTAATGATGACGTTTTCGTTTCTCTTCCTTGACAATACTAACATCTTAAGTCTCCTTTCCCGCACCGTCGAATCGCTTACAGAACCTCCTTAAACAGGTTAGTTGACAGGCGCGGAGTATTTGTTGGCGCATGATAGCGCAGATTCTACCGCCGTCAAGAAGTGAACCAGCAATTGCTGCCAAATCCATGCCTTCCTGTCAAGTCAATCGCTCTTTGGTAGAACAGGAAAGGGTGACACTTTGGTGCCACCCTTTCCGGCAATACGTCTGACAGCGACAAGACTGTGCTTAGATCAGATCTTTCAGCTTTTTCAGGGCGCGAACCTTCACGACCTTTTTGGCTGGTCGTGCGGCAATCTTAATTTCTTCGCCAGTTGCTGGATTTCGTCCCATGCGTTCTTTAGTTGAAGGACGTTCGTGAACATAAATCTTCAACAAACCAGGCAAATTGAACACGCCAGGTCCCTTGCTGATGTTTGCAGCGATCAATGCTTCCAGAGCGTCAATCATGCCGCCAACTTCCTTGCGGGTGTGGCCAGTTGCTTCTGCCAGTGCATTCAGAATGTCGGTCTTGGACAACGGCTTTTCAGCTTTCTTCGCCATCTGATTAAATCTCCTTCGCCTGAAAAAATGAGTGGAATGGACTTAAGAGCAATCGGGGATGCCCCGAAGTTCGAAATCCCCGTGTTTTTTGCAGGCCGAAGTAGAGTTCTGATCGCGAGAAGTGTCAACACGACCAAAGTCGAATTTCCTCTATTTCCTTTAGTTTTCAGTGTTTCAGGGCCTTGGTTGCCGGTTTCGGCAGAAAAAATGGTCTCAAATCTTTGCGACGAACAAAAAAATCCCAGTAATTTACCAGATCCTGAAACCGGAGGAGTCGGGAATTGACGACTGTTTGGCCAATTCTTGAACTGGCGACTTGGTATCATCTGCACCAGACTATCACCTACTTCGGCTGCCCCAAAGTCCATCTTCTCCACCAATGGCACGAGGCCATTGGGGTCAAACTTGGGACAGCCCAACTACTACAACGGCAACTGAATCACTCATGTCACTTCGAGTCATCTCCGGACAATACCGACGACGCATACTGAAAACGCCAGCAGACGATTCAACACGCCCGTACACCGATCGTGTGCGTCAAATTGTGTTCGACCGTCTGCAAGCCTACATACCAAACGCACGCGTCGCCGATGTTTTTTCGGGTGTTGGTTCCATGGGAATGGAATCATTAAGTCGCGGTGCGCACTCCTGCGTGTTCTTTGAAGCAGACGCAGACATTCACAAGCTGCTTGTGACGAATGTCACAACCATTGCACCGGAGGCCCGCACGATTTGCTGGCGTACCGATGTTCGCCGCACTTCGTTTAAGCCTCACGGAGGCGAAGATATGATGCCCTACACCTTAATCTTCTTCGACCCGCCATACAAAAATGCAAACGAGATCGATCCGGGAAAGCCGCTGGCCGCCAGCCTGAAACGTTTGGCTCGCGACACAATTTCAACACCCGACGCAATTCTCATTCTGCGAACACCAGACCACACCGAGGCTCCGCAATTGCCGTCATGGCAAGTTCACGACTGCTGGGAGCTCTCATCAATGATGATCTGGATTCTCGTGAAACAACCAATGACAAATGAGCTGGATTTCGCCGACGAAGCTGCGTCAGACCTTGAAACACCGGATGCTGAGACGTCGCAAGCATAACATCATCGCAGAATTCATAATCAACCATATTGGTGAGCGGGGTGGCGTAAGCCACCCGGTACGGCAAACTTTAGGTGCCTTTTGTGCCGTGGCGAGTATTCTCGATCAAGGCTTATCGCGAACGAACGTTGTCCGATAAGCAGACAAATTTGCGTTCAGGCCCGGATGGGCCGACACAGCCTCTGCCGGGGCCGTGAGGCCCCGGAATTGCGGCAGAATAGTATGCAAAGTTATGAGTTCGCTGCTCTAACCGATTGAGCTACGGCCCCGTGTCGAAACCTGACACTACTGATCGTGCGACGGGTTTCGCACTGCTGCATGTTAATGTTCGATTGAATTTTCAGCACCCGGACACGCCAAAATCTGCAAAGGTCTGGAGATCTTTCCAGTTTGCGAGGGAAAGATCAACAGTTCTTTAAGATTCGGTCAATGTTTGACAGAGTCCCCAGTCTCGTGCATCCCTGGATGAGGATTGCTATATTTGTTGACTGGGCCATGAACACTTCAGCAATCTGTGGATAAGGCGAAAAAGATGATACAGTTCGGACAGCGGAAACAGTTCTCTCGTCGTTCAATGATCGCATCTTCGGCTGCAATTGCTGCCGCGGCCGGGCTGGGATTGTCCGGAAACCTGCTGGCTCGTCCGCAGAATGTTTTGCCAAGTGCAGTTGGCAGTGAGATGAGTTTCGGATTGGTGACGTATCAATGGGGCAAGGATATGGACTTGCCTTCGCTGATTGACACATGCGAAAAGTCCGGGCTGACAGGGGTTGAATTGCGTACGGAACA
>JBDNFT010001035.1:0-6274 GCA_041689695.1 Planctomycetaceae bacterium
AAACGATTCACTGCCGCTCGGAATGCTGCCTCACCTTGATGGACAAGCAGTATGCCATTGAGTGCAGGGAGATCTACAACGGTCACAATCTCGGCACTGTCTCCACTACCCATAATCCCAGTGACCGGCCCGGAACGTTTCGCCCTACTGGCTTGAACCACGCGACTTGGGCTGGTTGTTTCGTGATCCACGATTAACGGAGCCAACGCAATTTTCGCTTCGCGCAGTTCGGGGTAAGTTCGGATCTCTGGATGACAAAGCAGCCGTCCGTCTGCAGTGTCCGCAACGCACATGAAGCCACTGTTCGGCAGAGACACCTCTTCGATGAGAGTCTGGAGCTTTTCCCAATTCTCACTTTGATATTCAACGTTTCCAAACCTGGAAGACTCAATCAGTTTGGCCATCTGCCCTGCAATCAACCGATTGTCCTCCATAATTTGCGAGCGAACAATTCCATGGACACTCCCGCGAATCCAGAACGCAAACCCTGAAATCGCGATTATCAGACAGACGATCTGTGAGATCGACAGTAGGTTAACCAATTTCTTTTTGTTCGAAGATTCCATCGCACTCATTCCTACGTATCGACTAACGCCGAAAGAGCATTCTTCAGAATGCCTGACCATCGTTCGTAAATCCCGATCGGCAGGTCGTAGATTTCTCCAGTCGTAGCTGAGGCTGCAACCGCGCACGCATGCAAACTCTAGGTCAGAAATGCAGCCGCGATGCTTCATCAGATCGCCTGGGTTCCGATAACGTCGATCCGTAACAGACGAAGTTGCGTGATCGGTCCCTTCCCACCAACTGCAATAATCGGACCTGCGCGCGTTGAGTGGTGAGTTTGCTTATCGACGCTCTTTTCCGGGATCACACGCCACCAGGCCACGCTTACTCAGGCATTGTCGACACTTGAAAGTGGCGGATCATGAGCGTATGTCAAGGCGCATAGCAACTTTGATCCCTCCGGCATGAAGTGCAAACGCCGTTTTTCTACACGCCAAAATCCTTAAAGGCGTTGCCCGCCCATCGATTCGAGTTTAAACAACTCTGTCGAAGTTTTTGCAAACTCTGAAACTTCGAGTCGCCGAGATCATTTGGATCTCAGTGACTCAAGAAGAACATTCTCCATGGCCCAACCCGAAATCATATGACGGTTCCTGAATGAGGAATCAGAAATCACGTCGTACTGACTGCGCCAAATAATGTGACGCGGCTTTGCACGGCCTCTTCAAAAGACACGAATGCACGCCCCGAGAAACAACAGGAATCGAATTCATTCAGTACGAGCAAGTGCTTTCGCCCTTCGCCGTGGGATACCAGAATGTAGAGGTCCAGAAAAGAGGCGTTTTCTTCCATTCAATTGAGAGTATCAATTCGACAGTGGCACGGAACACGCCGGACTGTCTGGGAAAAACAGTGCGGGATCCAGTAGCTGCCGGAGTTTCTCCAGAGCCTTCAATTGCAACTGCCGTACGCGCTCTTTGGAGAGGCCCATGTCAGCGGCGATTTCTCTCAAGGTTCTGGATTGGCCGTTCCTGGCCGCCAAACCGAATCGACTGAGCAGGATCTCATGCTCTCTTTCATCCAAAACAGATTCCGCCTGATTCAATAACTGACTGACTATGGCTTCTGGATCCTCACAAATGGACGCCTCTGAATTTTTGTTGGGCACCTCAGATAATAACTCAGCGCCCGAGTTTGGAAATCGCTCCTTACGCCGCTGACGAGTTTTCCAAACTCGGTAGAAGTGCCGTTGAATCGAATGCGTCGCATATGTACTGAATCGAAATCCTCTGGAGTAATCGAAGCGATCAATGGCCGCCAACAAAATCATGCAGCCATCGCTGCTGAGGTCATCGACGTCACAATTCTGAGACGCAAATTTACGAGCGATACTGCCCACTAAACGCATGTTGGAATTCACCAACTGACTTCGAATCTGCTCAACAAGCTGCAGCAACCGGTCAATCTCATCCATCGACTTACTGGACGGCGATGTCGGCGAAAGACGGCTGCGGAGATGACTGGCTTTAAACAACGACAAGTTCAGAGTTCTGAAAAGCAATTGTTCCTGCTCAAAAGTCAGCAGTGGGGCGTTCGATGCCCAGTCCAGAGAAGCGGAGATTCCATCCGACGACGTGCTATACGCATTTGACATTGATGCACGATCAGCAACTTCCTGCCTGCGTAAAGTTTCGAGCAATTCCGTAACGGCGGCGATCGATTTGTTCCCACGGTCCTTGTGATCGAACTCGTCGGCAGGGATGAACCTCAGTTCTTTTGCCAACAGGACCGCCGCACGGCGTTGAGCATTCGAACCGTCAGTCAGCTTTCTGGCAGTTGGTTCACGCAATGACTTACGGCGCGGGTCTGAAGAATTTCGCGACTTGAGATTATTAGGCACCTGACATTCCCCCCATTCACTTCAGTCTGCATTAAAACGGCCAAAGCATCCTTTTATTACGTCTCATCGTCAACCGCAGCATAAACGAATTCATAACTGAAAACGAATTCTCACCACAAAATAGGAAGTCAAAATCTACAAGTGTTGTACGAGCTTGATTGTCTTTCATTGTGGCGAAAGCATATAACAACGTTCAAATCGTTCATTGGTATCAGAGTTTGACTGACTTGGATTGACGTCAAATACACTCGAACACTTTCCGGGGCAGATCATTGGAAGGACGGACGATCTCCGGCTCGATCGAAATTTTCCTTCGCCGTTAACTTTCGCGGGTTCATTCGGTTCAAGCCACGAGCACCATCCTTTTGATACAGAGACAACTCCAAGTCATCCGGAATCCTCCAGTTCGTCTCGATACCGTGGCTGGATTCAGGCAGAATGACCGCCTTCAAATTCGACAGGGCCGCAATATGATTCAAATCGATTGGAATTCCGAAGACCATTGCTACGAACTCCGATGTTCAGTCATGCTGCCGCAGTCGCGCGAGCGTGTTTTTGATTTCTTCAGTGATGCGTTCCAGCTTGAACAAATCACCCCGCCATGGCTGAATTTCAAAATCCTCACGCCGGCACCGATCGATCTCAGGGACGGCTGCCTGATCGACTATCAAATTCGTCTGTATGGAATTCCTGTCAAATGGCGAACCGAGATCTCTTCCTGGGATCCGCCGTATTCGTTCACCGATCGTCAATTGCGAGGACCATACAAACTTTGGGAGCACCTGCACACATTTGAAGAAGTCGACGGTGGAACTGTGACAACAGATTGTGTTCGCTACCAAGCGATCGGTGGACGCTTCGCGAACTGGTTGATGGTCGAAAGTGACCTTCGTAAAATTTTTGAATACCGTCGTCAGAGAATGCTGGAGCTCTTTTCCGCTGCTGGAACTCAAGTTGCGGAAGTCGCGCGATGACACAGACGCCCGCCGTTCGTGTTCGTGATTTGAATCAAAAACCAGTTCGCCGCGACGGCCAATTTGTCGTGTATTGGATGACAGCCTATCGACGACTGTCATACAACTTTGCTCTGCAGAGAGCGGCGGAATTGGCACGGGCACATCAGAAGCCGTTGCTGATCATTGAAGGATTGCGATCGGACTATCCGTGGGCTAGTCGTCGCTTGCACACATTTGTGCTGCAAGGCATGCGTGACAATCTTGAGCACGCCGCGAGATATGCACACTGCTACGTGCCCTTTGTAGAGACCCCCGCAAATCCGGGCCATGGCATGCTGGAATGGCTGGCTGAGCGAGCGACTGTGATCGTAACCGATGATTTTCCGTGCTTTTTTCTGCCTCGGATGATCAACGCGGTCGCGCGGCGGGTTGACGTCAAAATGGAATCAATAGATTCCAATGGCATGTTTCCGATGCATGTGGCGGAGACTGAATTTCCGACGGCCTATGCGTTTCGTCGCTATTTGCAGAAGAACCTCAGTGTCTATTTGCCCGTCATGCCAGAATCGGAGCCGTTGGCAAATAAGGAAACACCAAGACTGGCAGCGGCACCAGCGGATCTGATATCCCGGTGGCCGATCGCGAGCCCTTCGCTTCTTGAATGCGAAGCTGGCTCCATCGCTGAACTGCCAATCGATCATGACGTCAAAGAAGCCGTCATGATTGGCGGACCAGTGGCCGCGCGAAAACAGTTGCAGAGTTTTCTTGACGTTCGGTTTGATCGATATGCTGAGGATCGAAATCAACCTGACGAAGACGCATCCAGTGGACTTTCGCCGTATCTGCATTTCGGGCACATTTCGGTTCACGAAGTCTTCCAGCAACTCGCTGCAAAAGAAAGCTGGTCGATCGAGAAACTAGCAGACCCCAAAAAGACTCGCGGCAGTCGCGCGGGTTGGTGGGGGATGTCGGAAAATGCAGAATCGTTTCTGGACGAACTCATCACGTGGCGCGAACTTGGATTCAACATGTGTTCGCGGCGTCGAGATTTTGATCGATACGAATCACTCCCGGAGTGGGCTCAAACTACGCTGCGAATTCATGAGTCTGATCCTCGTCCGATAGTGTATTCGTTCGATCAAATGCGATCGGCCGATACGCATGACAATCTCTGGAATGCGGCTCAAAATCAGCTCATAACCACAGGGCGTATGCACAACTATCTCAGAATGTTGTGGGGCAAAAAGATTTTGGAATGGTCCGCCACACCGCGCGATGCTCTCGCCACAATGATTGAACTGAACAATCGATTGGCAGTCGATGGCCGCAATCCAAATTCATACTCGGGCATCTTTTGGGTGCTCGGACGCTACGATCGTGCATGGGGGCCCGAACGCCCGATTTTCGGAAAAATTCGTTACATGACTTCCGAAAACACCGCCCGTAAATTGCACCTCAGCCGCTACCTGCAACAGTTCTCCCCAGAGTAGGCTCAGGGGCTGAGATCTTGCGGCAATTCCGCACTGCCCCGAGTAGAAATTTGAATTTCATTCCGGATCGGCACTCAATGTGCCATACTGCAAGGCAGCTTCGGATGACTTCATCAGTTAAGGACGCAGCACCATCGTGCGCTGTTTTTAGCCCCGAAGGCACGGTTTTAGCCACACGGGCATTCTTAAGTCAATTGGCTCCCTCAGAATACTAGTCATCAATGAAACGTCGTTCATTTCACTGGATCACCGTCGCCTTGGTTTTGGCTACGGTCATAGTCGCCATGATCTGCGGTCTTGCGATTCAGAAAGGTAATCGGGCTGAACAAACCAGCGACGACATTTTTCGCAACTATCATCTTCGAGTCCGGTTGAAGGATATTTTGTCGTCTGTAAAGGACGCGGAGTCTGGCGAGCGTGGCTTTTTGATTACGCGGAATGAAGAGTACCTCCAGCCGTACGACGCCGGTGTAAAACAAGCTCTGGATGATCTTGACGCTTTGCGGGAGTTTGTTGAGAGTCGGGAACTGCCGTCTGAGACGTTGAGCACATTGAGCAAGTTGGTCAAAGATCGCCATCTTGAACTGGAAGAAACCATCTCACTGCGCAGGAACATGGAGGGCGATGAGGGGTTCGGTCTGGCTCGTGACGTGATCGAAACAAATCGTGGTCGCGAAATCATGGAACAGCTTCGCGAAGTCATCGCTGAACTACTGACAGATCTGGACAACCGGCTGGACATTCTGCATCAGGAAGCATCTGATCTGAAGGCCAGCCATGCTGTGCTCATTAGTATCGGACTGCTGGTCAGCATCGGCACGTTTGTTGCTGCTGCGATTGTGACAAGTCTTGAACGGCGTCACCGTGCAGTGGCGGTTGAAACCATGGAGGCTCAACGAGAACGATTGATCGCCATCGTTGATTCAGCGCTTGATGTGGTGATCTCCGGCGATGATGACGGTCGGGTAGTCATGATGAATCCAATTGCCGAAGAAGTCTTTCAGCGTCGCGAAAGTCAAACGCCTGGACAGCCGTTGGAACTGTTGATTCCGAAACGTTTTCACGCGTATCATCGGAGGCATCTGAAGGAATTTGCCGACGAACATGTGGCACGGAAGCGAGTCCTGGACGGCGGCCTCATCTATGGTCTGCGCGCAGATGGTTCTGAATTTCCTGCAGAAGCGTCAATCTCGCGTATGGTCGTCAAAGGATCGTCGTTTGTTTACGGTAATTCTGAAAGACGTGAGTGAACGCGAATCCGGACGAACTCGAATCCGCGAACAGAACGCCATTCTTGCCAGAATTCGGGACGCCGTACATGTCCGTGATCTCGATGGCCGCGTCATATTCTGGAATGAGGGCGCTGAAAAACTTTATGGCTGGACGGCTCAGGAGGCTCTCGGAAAATATGCATTCGAACTTCT
>JBDNFT010001036.1:0-7280 GCA_041689695.1 Planctomycetaceae bacterium
ATCCCGATGAGCCACTTGAACCATGGCTTCGGTATCGTCTTGCTTCTGCGTTCTCGGGTGATGCAATCAGCACTGCCAGAAGGCAGGCCGATGTCAGACCAAACCAACGCTGAGATGAAATTCCTTGCATTCCTTACTCCTAATTACTTGGTGGAAGAAGGCTGCTGACACGTTGTCAGCAATCCTGTCACAGCCCGAGGTGGTATCACCCCGGGCAAACGCCACTCAACCAGACCATCAAAGGATTAGTCAGCCGTAATGCAGAAAGTCACATCGCTCCGTCGCAACTGCTTCCACTGACCACCCATAGACCACGGCAGATTACACACTGGGATGAATATGTCAACCAGAAAGGGCTGCACAATTAAGCAGCCCTGAACTTGTGGGTATGGGTGGCGTTTTCGGTAGACACAGGGGCATGAAGATTGTAAACATTCTCCGAGTTTGTGGTGAGATGGCCGCTCTACGCAGCCAGGCGACAGGGAAGAATTCAACTCGCTAGATCTTCAACAATGAAACACGTTGAGCCACATGTGGTGTGTGCTTCGGAGAGAACTGAACAGTGGGAGGTTTGAGTTATGTTGAGAGCTGACGAATTCGATGGTCAGGAGATTTCAGGGGTTTCAGCAAAGATTCACGGTACGCGAACAATGGCATGTTTATTTGCGTTGACGTTGCTGACAGCTAACTGGGCAAATGCGGGTAGTGACGGCAACTCAGGTGGTTGGCAATCAGATTTCGAATCAGCGGAGGCACTTGCCAAAGCGCAGAACGTTCCAATGGTGGTTCATTTTCACGCCCATTGGTGCGGACCATGTCGCGTAATGGAAACGGAAGTACTAAGTTCAGCGGATGTTAATTCTGCATTGGGGGCCGGGATCATTGGGGTGAAGATCAATTCCGATGATCGCAAGGATCTCGTATCTCGTTTCGGCATATCGGCGCTTCCGACGGACGTCATTGTCTCGCCGGATGGTCGTATCCTTTCGAAGGATGTCGGTTCACCAGGCAAGTCAGGGTACATTGCAAGACTGTTTCGCTTCAGTGCCCCAGCTAAACGATCAACAGGCAATCGCGATACACAAGTGGCTCAAGCTGCAGGCACTTCCGGCACCCCGGATGTGCGGGTTGCTTCGCGGTCGAGGAAATCAGAAGTTCTGGTTGCCGCGACGGATCGCACTGCCGAAAAGTCTTCGCTGGATTCTGTCCCTGTTGACCGAACAAAGGACATTGAACTTGCCGGAGCCACTTCCGGAGATTCGAACGACAAGGTAGTAGGCCACAGCGTAGCATCAAGCGAATCGCCAACACTGCCTGACACTGCAGAAAAAGCAATGACTCAAGCCCTGCGCCGCGAGTCGGACAAGCAGATCGGTTTACACGGATTTTCGCCGGTTTCTCTGACAGAATCCGAACAATGGAAGACCGGAGCACCTCAGTTCAAGTACGAATTTCAGGGCGTGTGCTACCTGCTGACTTCCGCAGAAGAGCTTGACCGATTCAAGGCCAGCCCTGATCGCTTCATTCCAGCCTTACATGGCTGTGATCCGGTGTCGCTGGTAAATGATAAGATTGTTCAGGCGGGACACATTGAACTTGGCGTGACATACCGTTCCAGGGTTTACTTCTTCTTTTCGAAACAGACACGGGATAAATTTCTAAGCAACCCGGAAAAATTTTCGCGTACAAATAAACTCACATTCCTCCAGCAGGAAACTGAGGGCTAGTTGTCACACTCTGTGTGAGGTGTGTCGTTGATGAAGTCAAACATGAAGAGTCATAGAATTCCTGTCGGGGACCTATGGCTCTTTTTTGCAACGCGAATGTAATCTGTCAAACGACAATGATTCATTTGCCGACTGCGTCTGGCCGCTGCCGGGCCACAGGAGCAGGGCAACAATCGACAGGGCACACGTCATGATTTGGAGGAAATTGCCCTGCGCATTCGCGCGGCGAGCCGCTGACTCGCTCTTGTATGAGTTTTCGAACCATGCCGACGAATCGCGGATGGTTCCCCGGTGTTCCAGCTCGAACCATGAAAATGGAATGCTCATCACAGAATCGACGAGCCTCATCATCAAGGTCGTAGAGAACTTCCATGTGGTCTGACAGAAATCCAATTGGCGAAATCACAACCTTGTCGATGCCGGCGGATTTACAGTCTCTGAGATGATCCAGAATATCTGGTTCCAGCCAGGGATCCTGCGGTCGGCCACTGCGACTCTGATACACAAGTTTCCAACGCGATTCCGGTATGTTGAGTTGCTCTGCCACCAGCCTGCATGATTCGCGCAGTTGTTTCTCGTAGTCCGACGTCGTTGACATACTGAGAGGAATGCTGTGGGCCGTGAACGCAATATGCACGTGGTCGCGAGCTTCTTCCAGAAACTCACCCATTGCTTCTCCAACCTGTTCTGCAAGAACCGCAATGAAGTCCGGGTGATTGTAGAAAACTCGCAGTTTGTCTATCTGCAAACCTTCCGCTTCTGGCTGAGCCAGCGCGGCGGCAATGTTCTCGCGGTACTGACGACAGCCCGAATAGCAACTGAAGCCGGATGTGACGTACGTTAAGGCCCGCTTAACACCATCTTGCTTCATCTGGATCATGGTGTCATTCAGAAAAGGAGTCCAGTTTCTGTTGCCCCAGTAGATCGGCATGTGAAGATCGTGGGCGTCAAGTTCCTTTCGCAATGAGGCAATCAGTGTACTGCATTGCTCGTTGATCGGGCTGGCACCACCGAAGTGATAGTAGTGTTCGGCAACTTCCAGCAGGCGTTCCCGAGGTACAGGTTTGCCGCGCAGGACGTTTTCGAGAAATGGTATCACGTCTTCCCGCTTTTCCGGACCTCCAAAGGAAAGGACCAGAATTGCGTCATAGTGAGGTGCAGAAGAATTTGACATGATTCGAGACTATCTGAAAAGTACGTCAGGCTTTCCAGCCTGACATGAAGAAGCACAAGTCAGTCTGGAAAGGCTGACGTACTTTATTTTGTGAATGTGCTTAACTGTGAATTTCTGCGTCCGGTACGATTTCGAACGCACTGAGGATTTCAGTGGGGACTCGACAAAGCTGATGCGTTTCAAATTTTACAAAGGCCCAGTTGGTTGAGGCAACCGCAAGCTTTTTGTCGTCAGAAGTGCGTATCAGTTCGTAACGACGCATTGAAGTCACGCGCTTCATGTTGGCCACCCATGTTCTTACGACAATTTCGTCGCCTGAGTATGCGGGCACGAGATATTCAATGGCATGCGATCGCACCACCCAACCGTGTCCAAGTTGATGATAGGCGCTGGACGGCCAGCCCTGGGCGGTTGAGTGAGCCACTGCCGCATCCTGCATCCATCTCAGGTAAGAGATGTTGTTCACGTGCCCAACGCCATCAACGTCGTCGGTGGTTACCTGGTATCGATATTCAAAAATTGCAGGCAAGTTAACGCCAACCTTTGTATCCGAACTAGTCGTTCGACAGAACTTCTTCAGGATCTTTTTGCGGTGGCTCGCTCTTGTCCCACTTAATCACGCGCGCTTCGGCGTCCGGTTCCATAAACGGCCGCACGACTCGCAAACCGACTCCCAGTGCATCAGTGAAGTACCAGATGCTTTGCGGCAGTTGCGGATCCTGCTGCTTCCAATCTTCGCTGGAGCCTTCCCGAACCGCGCTTCGCAGCATTTCGGCAGGGTCATCCCATCCACCGCCTCGCACCATGCGAGGATATTCTGTGAGCGGAACATTCAGAGGATCGCTGGCAAGCTTGTCTGTGAGACGCGCATAGGAATCCGGAGCGTATTGGTCCAGCACCCACTCGGCCACATTGCCGTGCATATCATGAAGTCCCCATGGATTTGGTTTTTTCTTTCCGACCGGATGGTAGTTCCCGTCGCTGTTCCCATCGAACCATGCATGCGCGTCCAGTTCGGTTGTGTCGTCACCAAAAGAGTAAGCTGTCGTCGTGCCGGCACGACAGGCGTATTCCCATTCTGCTTCCGTGGGCAAGCGATAGTAGCGTCCGGTTTTCGCGCTGAGCCATTCGCAGTACATGCGGGCTGAGTGCTGAGTCATGCAGATCGCTGGATTGTTCTCGCGCCCCATGCCGAAGCTCATATCAGTGTAAGGCGGTGTTGGACGAGTGACCGCGTCGGCCACTTTGTCACGCAGCGTTGATGGTTTTCCATAGGCCGCTCGTCGAAGCGAATCGATTCGGTCGCTCCACACTTCGTACTGGTTCCACGTGATTTCAAATTTACTCATCCAGAATGGTGAGACTTCCACTTCATGCTGCGGACCTTCGTCGTCGCCTCGATTTGCTTCAGCGTCGGGACTGCCCATCAGGAACTTTCCGCCCGCAATCGGCAACATATCAATCTTGAACGAAGTATGAGCCAACGGTTCTGTGTACGCCTTCATGTCGGCTGGCGTGTCAGCCAGCGCTGCCGGTACTTTCACGGGTGCGGGTTTGTCTTCAGCGTGGACCGCGCAGGGTGTAATTGAGCAGAGTGTGAGGCAAGACGCGAACAGGAAGAATCGGCATGACTGCAACTTCGGCAATGTCATATTCTCAGAGCCTTGTTTTCGAGGGAACAGCAAAAGTCGTTCTTCATGCTACTCAGGCCAAGCGTCTCTGTCCTGTCTGAACTGACTGCCAACGGAGAAATCCTTTGCTTTGGAATAGTGCCATTCAAGTACGTCAGGCTTTTTAGCCTGACACGAAGAATAACATATCAGCCTGGAAAGGCTGATGTGCTTGATTTCTGGACCATTCCTTTGAGGCAAGGCGGCTGCCGTTGGCGTGATCTTCAACCGACATAACTGGAACAACATGAATTTATGTTCGAAACATTCTTGTAAAAGCTGGCAGGACGCTGACTTTGTAACGCCTGTAACGGATTGGCGAACAAGAGTCTTTTTGGAGACATACGGTTGTCTTCAACAGCGTCCGTTGTAACTGATTCCCGGTTACACCGATTTTAACACTCGAACCAAACCGGCCGTGCTTCTGCGGCAAATTTTTCGACGAGTGAATTGACGCTGACAAAACGCACCCCGCGTTTATTGCGATTCCCCAGCAGCGTCAGGAGGTGTACTGTGCAGCAGTGTTCCGTTCGAGATTTAATGCGAATTCGTCATGGTTTGGTCGCTACCGAAACGACTACCGTTCGAGAAGTCGCGGAGCGATTGATCATCAGCGACTGTGATCTGATGGCTGTCACTGATGCTGGCGGAAAACTCATCGGTGTCGTTTGCGAGAGCAGCATTGTACGAATTCTGCTCACGAACCCGGCTCAGGACATGACTATTCAGTCGTTGGTTATCCGACACGTCGAATCCGTGCGACTGGACGCTACTGTTGCTTCTGCCGAGCCCTTATTTCGATCATGTGCCAATACCGCGATTCCTGTTGTGAATGAGAGCGGCATTGTCTGCGGCTTGCTCATGCGAGGTGACGTCATTCGCGCCCTGTTGAATCGCAACGCTCAAGGCTCCGACGCCAAACATGTTTCCGAAAAACCATCGCTTGCCGGGCCTGTTGTGGCCGCAGAAACAAAGAATTCCAACACCGCTTTTACTCCGCCAAAGAAACGCATGATTCACGCCGGTGACGATGAATCAAGTACCCCTGGCAATCAGCCACGTCCACACTTCCTGCGAGCTGATGAAGCACGTCGAGTTCTATGGGCGGCTGAAGACCGACTGTAGTAGCCAATTGCGAAATACACTTCACGCGGCGTGGATTGAGGCCGCCAATTCTCGTTCCGGGGCTCCAACCCTGGAACACAATCCGGGAGGCAGGAGCTTCGGGACAAAGCACATCATTTCTGGCCACGTGAAGTAGAGTTCGGTGGTTTCCGCTGAGAAAAAACGGCAGAAAGGACCTGCGTAGGTCCTCCTTGCCGAGGAGGACTTTCGCCGCAAGGCGAACCCAAGTGCGGACGTCCGCTCAACGCCGTCGCGTTATCGTGTCAGCAACCTGGCTCCGGTCGCAGGTTGCAGCAAGCTGCAAAGTCCTTTCCGGCAGAAAGGACCTACTTCGGCGCAGTCCTTTTACAACCGTATGACGATCGCGAAGATGCGACGAAGTTTGTTTCCGGTTGCCCTGCGTCGCGTACCGTGTACGATGCGGCGGAAATCTCTCTTCCGCGCTTGTCATGAGGAAAGAACATGCTGACAATTTTTCGCAGCCTGCTGGGTTTGGCCATATGGTCGTTGGTATGGGTAGCACCTGGATTCGACATTCAGGCCGCAGAGATCCCAGAGTACGAATGGCAGCCGGTTACGATGACGGCACCCTGGGCGGCGCGCGATGGTGCTGGCCTCCTCAGCTATCACGGGAAAATGTGGCTGCTTGGTGGGTGGAATCCCGATCCGGCCCAGCGGACGTTTTTCCCCATGATCTGCAACAACGAAGTCTGGTCCTCACCAGACGGGGCGACATGGTCGCTGGTCAAGCCTAACACATTTAAGGATCGCTCCTTTGATCCTGCGAGCGACTGGGAGGGACGTCATACGGCGGGCTACGCAGTCTATCGCGACAAGATGTGGATCATCGGGGGGGACTGCAACCAGGGGCACTATCAAAACGATGTCTGGAACTCGACCGACGGAGCGACATGGAACTATGTTAACAAAGGAAGAGATGTCCCCTGGGCACAGCGCGTCCTGCATTACACTGTCGTTCATAACGACAAGTTGTGGGTGATTGGTGGTCAATCGATGCCGGCCTTTGCAGGCGGGGAGGAGAAATTCTATCGCGATGTTTGGACATCGACTGATGGGGTCGAGTGGCAGGAAATTACTCCCCGGGAGCCGTGTTGGTCGCCGCGCGGAATGATTGGCGGGAGCGCCGTTATGAACGGCCGCATCTGGATCCTCGGTGGCGGGACCTACGATACTCCGACCACACCTCAACGCAAATTCCATAATGATGTTTGGAGTTCGGCCGACGGAATCGAATGGACGCAGCACACTGCTGAGGCTCCCTGGCATCCGCGGCAGTACCATGATGTCGCCGTGTGGGACAATCAGCTCTGGGTGATGGAAGGCTATCATGAGAAGGGCGGCAATCGAAACGATGTGTGGTACTCGGCCGATGGCATCAAGTGGACCGAACTCCAAAACACACCATGGAAGCCACGACATGCGGCCAGCCTTGTGGTCCACAATGGTTCGTTGTGGATGATCGCGGGTAATAACATGCAACCCGATGTCTGGCGGTTGGTGCGAAAGTCGCGCTAGGAGTCTGTCTGTTTACCTCCGTTTTGTGAGCGGCAAGGCGCTAGCCGC
>JBDNFT010001037.1:0-2335 GCA_041689695.1 Planctomycetaceae bacterium
ATCACGTCGTACTGGCGCGAGCGATGTACGGCAAGACCGTGCAACTGGCCAATCGAATGCAGCGATTCGGCATCACGATATCGACGTTCGACGCCACTCAGCCGGAAAGTCTGCGGGAAGTGCTCACCGATAAGACGCGCTTCGTGCTGATTGAGACTGTGTCCAATCCGCTGCTGGAAGTTGCCGACATTCGGGCCATCGCGGACATTTTGCCACCAGAGATTCCTCTCGTCGTTGACAGCACGTTCACAACGCCGGAACTCGTCAAGCCAATTCAGCTGGGCGCATCGATCGTGATGCACAGTGCCTCCAAGTATATCAACGGCCACGGCGACGTGATGCTGGGCCTGGCTGCCGGTTCGAAAGACCTGATGAAGCGACTCAACGGCACCGCGAGCGTCTTCGGGCAAAACGCCAATCCTTTCGAATCATGGCTGTGCCAGCGCGGATTAAAAACGCTCCCGCTGCGAATGGCCCACATCTGCCGGACGACAACCGAACTCGCACGAGCCCTGGACGGTCATCCCGGCCTGCGCCGCATTTATCATCCGGCGTTGCAGGACCATGCGTCGTATGCGATCGCTCAGCGACTGTATCCAACTGGCACGGGCGGCATCCTGACGCTCGAACTGTCTGGCACTGGTCGTGACACTGTCAATGCGTTCATGCGAGCGGCGTCTTCGATTCCCTTTTCCCCAACACTCGCCGACGCCCGCACCACGCTTTCTCACCCGGCAACGACGTCTCACTCCTTCATGTCCGCTCAGGCCCGCGCCGCGATCGGTATTAAAGATGAACTGGTGAGGATTTCGGTGGGACTGGAACCAGTTGAGATGCTGATCTCGGAAATCGGTTCCGCTCTCGACAAGACTGCCGATACGTACGGAAGAGAAAAATGACGGAGACCGTGTCAGGCGAAGACGATACTTCGCAAAACCGCTTGACGAACGTCGCAAAAAACTATCGGACCAGAAAGTGTCAGGTTGCGAGGAAAACAGCGTTCTTGAAAGTGGACGATTCTTAAAAGCCTTTTGTGCGTCACACCCGCTTCCACCATAACATACACATGAAGATGCACAGGTGCTTCGACGACATCCATCCCGAGAATCGCCCAAGTCCCAGCCCGACTGGTGCATCTATTATCGAGTGCTTCGCCATGGCGACACCTGATTCGTCAACCGTACGAGATCGTCGATTTTCTTGATGAAACCATGCACCGCCATGTAACCAATACCGCGATGCAGATGCAGACGCAGTTGCTTTCCCAATGTCTCGGAATCCACGGGCAAGCCATCGTTCGTGCAGCGTTGCTTCAGCAGTGCCAGATACAACTCGTTGTGTTCGCCACCGAAAACCTGCCACGTCATTTCCACATTGCTGTCGGCCGGAATGTCGATGGGAGTCGGCGGAGTCAGTTCTTTCAAAGACAGACATAGAGCCCAACGACACAGAATGTTCCACTGCGGAATTCCAGTTCGCGTCTTCAGGCGGATCAGTTGTTCCTTGGCCTGATTCGACAGGCGGACTTGTTTGATGCTCATTGTGATCTCATTGTTCCGTAGTACAACATTTTGAGGCCGTCGAATTTCCACTATCCCCGACAGCCGCTTTGACAAAGTAGACGTCACTCTCCGAGTGACGCAGGTCGCATATTGGCATTCGTCACTCGGAGAGTGACGGCTACTTTAATCGCACTCGGAGGGCTGACGCCCAACCGCTCGCCGAAAACCTCAAACCGCGTCCGACGTCTTCCAGAAATAGCCCTCTTCAATTGTCGTCATACGCCCCGCTTCGTCGTAGTTCAGGTGATACGCACGAGCCAGGCTGGGCTTCAATTGTTCGAAGTAGTGCTCTTCGATCTCGGTATCCGTTGACAGGATAATCACCTGATGGCTGGCGTGAGGGAAATAGCGTTCCACCAGTTGATTGCGATGCTCAGAATCCAGCTCACCTTTGTGCCGTTGCCGCTGCTCGCGTTGTTCCCAATGCTTGCCGCCGACTTTTGCAAAATCTGCTTCCGCCTTGTACGACCGACTGGTGGCCCGTTCCAGCTGAGGCACAACGCCTGCCAGATCCTGCTTCAATCGCTCGACGACTTCCTTGCATCAAAGAAACACAGTTGAGCCACGCCGAACGGGATCAGGTCATCGACAAGCTGATTCCAATTCTCCGCCATCCAATGATCCGGCTCGCCGTCTTTCATCACCGAAACACGTTCGCGGATGGCTCCACCGCTGCCTGCGGCTCACATGCGTGAGACTTCGTAGACGTTCTCGCTGCCTTCCGAGGCATACAAAAACGTCAAACCGATGGACGCGCCCATTTGCTGGTCAAC
>JBDNFT010001038.1:0-4873 GCA_041689695.1 Planctomycetaceae bacterium
AAAGGGATATTCATCATCACGAACGTCATGCGGAGCAAGTGTCTAGTGAGAATGCAGGGCGTCAGGCGAATGCTGGTGGTCAATGGATGCAGGATCTGGGATTGGTTGGTGATGAAACGGTGAAGGCCGTTCAGCGGTCGTTGATTCGGCTTCCGCAGGAACAACAAGAGGTGATTCGCCGACGAATTTACGATGGACAGACATTTGCGGAAATTGCGGAACAAATGCAGTTGCCGCTGGGAACAGTTCTGACATGGATGCGTCGTGGTTTGTTGCGACTCAGGGAAGATTCGCAGTTACGTGCTTTTGTGGATGATGATGGTTAGCAGATCACAGTGTTTCGGGTGCCGATGAGGCGAAGTAATATGAGCGATTTGATTTCGAATAATACCGACGCAGTGCAGCCCGATGCGGATGACGCACTGTGGCTCGCAATGCGTTACGTGTTGGGTGAGTTGTCGGACGAACAGGCGGAGTCGTTTGAGGCTGAGATGGCGGAAGACATTGATCTGTGCGAAGCTGTTCTGCAGGCGACGCTGTTGAATTCGGCGGTCGCATTGGCCTATGAATCACAGCAGTCAGGAAGCCCGGCATCGGTTGGCATCGCGAGTGACGAGTCGTCCTTGCCGGTTGTCTCTTGCCTGCATGTTAACGGTGCCAACCGTTCTTCGTTCGCAAGGTTCGGAGTTTTCGCAGCGACTACCGCGATGGTGTTGGCAATTCTGGCGATGGTGATGTTGCAGAATTCTCCGCAGGTCGAAGCGTTAGCGTCTGATGATGCGACAGCCGATATGCTGGCGATGTTGCTGGACAATTCTTCATCGAGTGATCTAAGTGGCGAGTTTGATGAGTTCAGTTCGACAGACGATTCAGTCTCCAGTCTAGTCGCGCCGGAATGGCTGCTGACAGCAGTGGATCTGGATTCTGCCAGTGGACAGGAAGATATCCCGGTGATCAGGCATGCAGAAGAATCGGGAGTTTATTGATGATGCGTTCTTCAGGATTGTTATTGATTTTGCTGACCGTGGCCTACGCATCCCGTGACGGCCGGACCGCGTCTGCCGCTGATCCTCCAGCAACGTCGGTGCGTGTTGATGCTCCGAAAACAGTTGATAAGTCTGCAGAAAAGAAACTACGAACGGAACTTTCGGAATCCGATCTTGTGGCAACGATGGCATTTGCGTCGGAACATCATCCGGAACTCGCACGACTGCTTCAGCATCTTCGTAAATCGCGATCGCATGAATTTCAGCGTGCGGCGCGTGAGTTGAATCAGCAGATTGTCGTGCTCGAAAAACTCAAAGAAAAGAACCCGGCTCGCTACGAACATCAACTTCAAATGTGGAAAAATGATTCTCAAATTCGTGTGCTGGTTGCCAAGTGGTCGCTCTCCAAAGACGAAGCCATTGAACAGCAGATTCGCCAGTTGTTACAGCAGCGACGCGATACAAAAGTTGCTCAGTTAAAAGCCGAGCAAAAGCGATTGGTTGAACAATTGCAAAAGGTTGATAAACAGTTGACGACGATTTTCGAGATGCCGGATTCGCAGATTGACCGCGAGTGGGAACAACTGGCAAAGAAGACAAACGCGAATCGGAATGACATCAAAGCGAAAAACAGCAACAAGAACAATTCCAACTGACACAGGATGAGGTCTCAGGATGCTTTTGAATCGACTAACACTTTCAGCGTTCAGCGTGGTCACTGTATCGCTTATCTGCGCGTCTGAAACCGGATTCGCGCAGGAAGCAGTGACGGATGCGGCAGCCGTGACGGATGCGGCAGCAGTGACGCGTGCGTCTGCGATTTTGCGGTTTGCTCAAGCTGATGCAGCGGGTGAAGTACCCGACTTTAAGCAGCACGTGGTGCCATTGTTGGGTAAGCTGGGATGCAACGGCCGAGCCTGCCATGGATCATTCCAGGGACGCGGCGGGTTTCGCTTGAGTCTGTTTGGTTACGATTTTGACGCCGACCATGATGAAATCTACGGCCGAATCGATCCCGAAACTCCTGCGGACAGCGTCTTCCTGCAAAAGCCCTTGATGCAAGTACAACATGAAGGTGGTCAGCGTCTGAAAGAAGGAACATGGGAGCATCATCTGCTTCGTCGCTGGATTGAAGGTGACTCAAAAGGTCAGGTTGAGCAACCTGCAATTTTGACGAAACTGGAAGTCAGCCCAAGTGAGATTTTGTTCTCCGGTGATGGTCAACAACAGCAACTGAAGGCTGTCGCAATCTGGTCCGACGGTTCAAAAGAAGACGTGACGGCACTCTGTCGCTTTCAAACCAACGATGATCAGATCGCGGATATTACTGACGATGGGTTAGTGGAATCCGGGCTTTCGGGTGACACACACGTGGTTGCGTTTTACGACAGCGCTGTTGTGGCTGTGCCTGTGATTCGACCAGTGACAGAGCAGTTCGGCGATCGTTATCCGGCAACACCGACACCGACGAAGATCGATGAACTGGTTGTGCAGAAACTGAAGAAAGTCGGCATTGTGCAGTCCGACTTGTGCAACGATGCCGAATTTCTGCGTCGCGTCAGTCTGGATGTCACCGGAACGCTGCCGACACCAAAAGAAATACGCGAGTTTCTGGCCGATACTAACACCGACAAACGCAGTCGTAAAATTGACGAACTTCTGGAGCGTCCTGGCTACGTAGCATGGTGGACGACCCGCCTGTGCGACTTCACCGGCAACAGCGATGACAAACTCAACAATGTCACGCCAATACGGACGGAAGCCTCAAAGCAGTGGTATGCCTGGATCGAAAAACGAGTTCGCGAAAACATGCCATACGACGACATTGTCGAAGGTATCGTGATGGCGGTAAGCCGCGATCCTGGCGAGTCATACCAACAGTACTGTGAAAATGTTTCGAAGCTGTATACAAAGGACGGCCCCGGGGCTGAAGCCTATGCAGATCGGGCGAGTCTACCACACTTCTGGGCTCGTCAGAATTTCCAGACATCTGAAGATCGCGTGATTGGGTTTGCGTACACCTTTCTGGGAACTCGCATCCAATGTGCTCAGTGTCACAAACATCCGTTCGATCAGTGGACGCAGCAGGATTACAAGTCGTTTGAAGGTTTCTTCAAAGGCACTGTCGGGCGGCAAAACGCTCGGCCGGATGCAAAAAAAGAATACGACGCGATGATGGCATCGTTTGATGGTACGGAAGGGCTCAAGGGAAATGATCTTCGCAAAATTCTGTCGGACAAAGTCGTCAAAGGGGAAACGATTCCACTGGCTGAGGTCTATTCGGTTCGAGTGAAAGCAACGCCGACAAAACAGGATAAAAATCGTAAGCCGAAAAATGGCAAGCCTGATCGAAATCAGGTGGCCCCAGCAACGGCGAAAATTCTCGCGGGTCCAGTTATCGATTTGGCAAAGTATGAAGACGTCCGCCAGCCGCTGATGGATTGGTTGCGATCACCTGACAATCCGTTGTTTGCCAAGGCTTTCGTGAATCGAGTCTGGGCGAATTATTTCAACGTCGGAATTGTACAACCAGCCGATGACATGAACCTGGCAAATCCCCCGGTCAACGCACCTCTGCTGGATTACCTTGCGAAGGGCTTTATCGAACACCAGTTCGATATGAAATGGCTGCATCGAGAAATCCTCCACAGCCGCACGTATCAATTGAGCTGGATTCCGAATTCGACCAATCGCCATGATGAACGCAACTTCAGCCGAGCGGTTCCACGTCGATTGCCAGCAGAAATCGCCTACGACATGATGACTCATGTCACTCGCAACGACGCGAAGAATACGACGTTCGTCACGGAGTTGGATAAACGTGCTGTGGCGATTCCAGGGGCTGCACTCAAAGCCAGAAACGGAAATGCTGCGGACTACGCTTTGACAGTGTTTGGTCGTTCAATTCGCGAAAGCAATTGTGACTGTGACCGCACGGAAGAACCGAGTTTGTTGCAAACGATATTCGTGCGCAACGATGGCCAGATTCTGGCAATGATGGACGATGCGGAAGGCTGGCTCGTTCAGGTCGCCGCAGAAAACAATCTGAAGTTCACTCGCAAGTCTCAATTTGATCAGAAGGGTGCTGGCGGTAATGATCGACAAAAAGCCGTGCAGGCTCGTCAGGTGAAAGTTCAGATTGAACAAAAGCGGGGACAGATCGCTGAAGCTGAAAAGGCAGGCAACACAAAACGTGCGACTCTCCTTGCTGATCAACTGAAGAAGATCCGCAAGGATGCGAAGCGAGCGGGTGCGTTGGCTCCGGAGGACGATGACGAATCACTCGTCTCTGCCTCAGAGTCACCTGCAACCGAAGTCGCATCGAGTGTGCCTTCCCCATGGAATTCCGCTGATGTGATCGATGAAGCGTATTTGCGTTCTGTTTCCCGATTTCCGACTGCTGACGAAATGCAGACGGCTCAAACATATATCGCCGAGTCCACCGATCCAATCGACGGCGTTCGTGGCGTACTCTGGGCGCTGATGAATACTCGTGAGTTCATCGTGAATCACTAGCATGCTGACCGAATACCGTAGCGAAACTCGTCAAGAGTTTCGGTAGTCAACAGAAAAGGCGGCCGAAAGTCTTGACGACTTTCGCTACGGTGAAACGTTACAACTGGCCGTCTCTGTTTCTATTGCTCTACAGGAGTTTTCAAATGGCGTTTTATCGTACGTGTGATGGAGTGGGTCGCCGGGATTTCGTCAAAGCAGGTGTCCTTGGCGGCACGGGATTGACGCTGGCAAGTTACGCTCAATTGGCAGCGGCCAGCAACTTGGATCCCAACGCCAAGGGCAAGTCCGCAATTTTTGTAAACCTGACCGGCGGTCCATCGCACATGGACACGTTCGATCCTAAGCCTGACGCTCCGTCTGAATATCGTGGT
>JBDNFT010001039.1:0-3561 GCA_041689695.1 Planctomycetaceae bacterium
CTCTTCGAAATGGAACTGGACGCAATCCAGGCAAAAAGAGCTCCGCCAATCTGAGCCCAATCGGCCTGACTGACAATTTACTGACTCATACGGGGCTCAAACCCCCGTAAAACGCTCGGGTACGCAAAATGGGCAGCTACCACCAGAGCCCCCCAGAAGACGTATCCTTCGTCTTACTGCGACCGAGGCTGGGACGATCATAGGTGCAATTGAGCCATGTCCATGGCAATTCCTATCGGACTGCCGCACTGGACCGGGAGACAGGTAAGGGACCATGTTCCGCGACAGACTTCGACATCGCAATGGCACTCGTCAACGTCGCCGAATAAATTGGAGGGCTTGACTTGCGGCGATTGTTCAATCCAAATGTCAGCAGAACCCCCTTGAACCATTGAGGAAACAGGGGTTGTGCTGACAACGCAGGGATGAACAATACAAATTCCGACCGTGCTACGGTTGTGAACGGGGCCCCTGTGGCGACGTCCGGTAGATACCACACACACCGCCGCGCTGGCCAGGGTTTGTTTTGTTTGCAGGCGGGTCCGTCTGGACGATCCTATATTCCCTACTATGGAATTGGCCCTGTATTCTCGAAAGAAAGTGTGTGCGTTATCATTCATCGGGGTCAGGGGTGGTATCCACTGGAGTTCATAGGCCGGTGGCTTTTGGGTCCCTTTTGCCTGGTCGATTCTGAACAAGATGAACGAAGTCCCGAAGCTCATTACAGACAGTCCGGCGCACGATCATGCTCCGGGGAGCGGGGGCGGCTTACGCACTGGCGTGTACGAGAATGAGTTCCTGATGAAGCACGACTTGAGATACGAAATCACCGGAGTCCGAAAGCTCCCGTTGGGCATGGTGCAGTTTACGGTCGAGCTGGAGTAACGACCATCATCGGCCTTCAATCGTGTCCAGAAACTCCTTCCGAAAATGTCGCGTCGCTTTTGTCTCCTGCCCTCGTGACTGCAGGTACTCGCTCGCAAGGGCCTGAAGCAAGCCGAAGCCGATTGTCGCAACTCCTCTGCCTGCCCTTGATCTTTCTTCGATCAGCCGCTCTTGCCATGCGAAGTGCGGGCCGCCGCCCCCGAAGCCATAGGTGGCGAATGACTCCGAGCCCTTTAAGCCATCCAGCTCCCCAAGCATCGACCGCAAGAACGGACTTTGGTCAATCACCGGTGTCTGCACTTGTGCAGGGACTGGCGATGGCGTTGGAGCCTGAGTCTGCACTTGTGCAGGGGCTGGGTCTGCGGCTGGCGTTGGGGTTGCAGCCTGAGTCTGTGCTGTTTGTTGCGGTGGGGCGACTGGCTACTGTGGTGAGAGTCGGAGGAAACAAAATCAGGTATCGATATTAACGAGGCTCTCAGCCAGAGTGAATCGACTTTCCGGAACCTTTCTGTCCGGGTGCGTTTAGGCTGTTCACATCCGTCACGGTGAAAGCAGTCCAGGATTCCCGCAACTGGCTTGGCTCGTCACACCTTACCCCCACTTCGGAGTGAAATGGGTTGTAAATCAATGCAATTGAATAGGTTCAATTGCAATGCTCTACAGAGCCCAATACACTGTGGAAAGCTGACAACTGTTGATTTTCGCGGCTGTGGTGTAGTGGCAACACATCAGCTTCCCAAGCCAATGTGATGCTGGCACGTTCGGGACGCCGCGAAACGCACAAAACACAATCCTTTCCGAGTGTTTCGGAAACCTGTTCCCTGTGAACAGTGAGGAATCCGATTCGATTTTGACCACTTCTATCCTTTGGAAGTGGTCAAAACGATGGTGAAAACCTTACGTTCGGGAGTAGGTTCAATGGCACGTCAACCGGTTTACGGTTTCCATTCCACAAGCGGAAATGCACGGACCACAGTCAACGGCAAACGGGTGTACCTCGGGACGTACAACTCCCCTGAATCGCTCGCCGCATTCAACAAGATCATGGCCGACTGGGAGTCAGCGCACGCAGAACGCACGCCGACGGTCAACGTCGAACTCACGGTGTCACGATTGGCCTTCCTGTTTCTGAATCATGCTGACAAGGAATATCGCCGGGACGGGGTGCCGACCGGTGAGACAGCGAACTTCCGGCATGCGCTGCAGGCGATGAACAATCTGTTTCATGGTGTCCGGGTTATCGACTTCGGGCCGAAGAAACTAAAACAGCTACAGCAGCAAATGGTAAAAGACGGGCTCGCACAGCAGACAATCAACGGTCGGATTCGTCGCATCAAACAGGTATTCGACTGGGGTGTCAGTGAGGAAATGGTCTCTGTCAGCGTATCGCAGGCCCTGCGGACCGTTCACGGGCTTCGAATCGGCAAGACAGCAGCACGACCACCACAGCCGAAGGGGCCAGTCTCTGTGGCCGCCGTCAACGCCATCAAGCCGCTGCTCACCAGTCCCGTGTGGGCGATGGTTCAATTCATGCTGTTCACCGGAAGCCGACCGTCTGAAGCGGTGGCGTTGAAATGGTCCGAGATCGACACGACCAAAGCCGTCTGGACATACTGCCCAAAGCAGCACAAAACAACGCACAAAGGCAAGAACCGGGTCATCGTGATTGGTCCGCACGGTCAGCAGGTCCTGAACGGAATTCGGGAAATGAGCCGTAGCGACTTTGTATTCGATCCGCAGGTCGGATTCGAGGAATACGTCCGCAGGGCATTTGGCGAAAAGGCCAAAGCCCGCAAGGTTGGCGCTTGCTACACGAAGCACGGGCTGAACACAGCAATCCGCAACGCCTGCGACAAGGCCGGCATTCCTCGCTGGTCACCGGGACAGCTTCGCAAGACACGAGCCACACAAGCACGCCGTGACGGAGATCTGGAGACCGCACAGCAGATTCTCGGGCACTCCAGCAAACAGACGACAGAGCGACACTATGCCGACGTGGATCTCTCACGAGCCGAAGCGAACGCCCTGCAGTACGGATGACACCGCAGTCGTGATACACTGAAGATTGCAGGGCTAGATTAGCTCTCGAAAAGCGGTTCCCGAAAGCCGCCTGCCCTGCATGTTTTTGACTTTCGGGTGATAACTTTCGGGAGTTGCAGCAGTGACCATTTCAAACGATGAATCCCTTGGGGGATTCTATCTCCTTTTCAATATCCCGATCGTAGAAACAGAGAGGGAGATACTGAAGACAGCGGCAAAGTGGATCAAATATCCAATGGAGATGTTGGCTACACTCACACGCGAGTTGAATGAATTATCAGACAAGTGTGTGAGTCACCAAGTTGATGAGGATGGCGTGATGGAGGCCCACCTCAAGCCTGAGTATGTTGGCCAGATTAAAGGCAAAAACCTGTTGAAGCTATGGTGGGAAATGGATTTCCGCATGCGAGCGGATTGCGTTGACCTTGTGAACAAGATTGAACCAACGCCCTTCCTTGGCGAGATTCTTCGTGAGGTTGCCAGACATCTACACGCCGGAAACACAACGGAATTTGACCAGGCAATCTGGGGCTACAGATCTGCGCTTCAAAAATTGTCTGACTGGATTCAGGTCAAACAGATTCTGAGTGGAAAGGGGTTGCCAGAACCAACGGGGAGAGCAGGCACGTCTGCCAG
>JBDNFT010001040.1:0-1863 GCA_041689695.1 Planctomycetaceae bacterium
ATGAAACGTGATGGACCAACTGTACCAGCGTCCGTTGCGTCCGATTTGCATTTCGAGAGGCAACAGACTTTGACGCCAACCGAGCATGCCTGGTTCCGTGGGAATTCCGCCCATCGCGCCGGCGGCGCCCGAAATCTCTCCGCCCGACATGCCTGGCATTCCAGCCCCCATTCCCATTCCTGAACCACCGGCTTCGTCACCGTAACCTGCCCCCAAATAATCGGAATACGCAGTCCCCTGAAACAAATTGAATTTGTCGCGAAATCCTTTCTGGATGCCGATGGGGACGACGTCGTCGAGCTGCGTCCAGAGATCGTTTTCAATTTGCCGAAGGCGGTCCGGAAACGGTTGAATCCGCGTCGTTTGGATACTGGCAGTATCGATGGAGATATTGGAATGCCGACCTTCTTCTTCAAGATAGCGTTCGTGGGTTTCCTTCAGGATCTGATTCACTTTGGCCCGTTGTTCGGTCGTGAGTGGGGGAAACGATTGGGAATGCAATGCGGGACCTTCGGTGCTGAAGACGATCGCCGGGCCTGAGTAGGATGCTGACATGCCGCCCATCATTCCCATGCCCATTCCGCCGCCCATGCCTTCGCCCGTTCGGAATGGTTCGGGCTCATCGCTTTGTGACTGGACGTGTGCCGCCTGTTGCCGCAACTCTTCATCCCGTGTTGCCTGTAGCCTTGCCATCGCCTCTGCCTGCGATTTGCCCGCAGCCTTGGCATCGAATATGTTTGTTTTAAGGATGGGTTCAAGATACCAGCCTGCCAATAGGAAGAGCAGAACAGCAACGAAAGATGTTGCCAGAACTCCGACGATGAATCCTACGACGCCCTTACCGATCCAACGGCGGCGAGCGGGCATCGCGAGTGGGTTCACAGCGACGGCAGGCGAACGCAGTGCCTCCACGTCTGTCATCACCTGGCTTGCCTGTTGATAGCGGCGGTCGGGTTCTCGGGCGAGGGTTCTCAGGACCACTTCATCCAGACGCACGTCCGTTTCGGCTCGTTCTGAAGGCGGCGAGAATCGGCCGAGCGGTAACTCACCGGTGAGCAGTTCATAGAAGACGACGCCCATCGAATAAATGTCGGCTCGATGATCGATGCCGGGCAGGCCTTCGATTTGTTCGGGGGCCATGTAGGCCGGTGTGCCCATCAGCTGATGAGTGCCCGTCAGATTCGGCATGGTGGGCGATTGACCGAGCAATCTCGCCAGGCAGCACTTTCAACGCCGCGATGCGATCGAGTTCCTTCTGCCGAACCTTGTAGACAGCTCCCATACCGCCCTGACCGAGCAACTGCTGGATCTCCAGATGCGGAAACGCGGCGGACAGCTTTTCGATCGCCGGTGGTTGCCACGCAATCTTTGGCCCCGCGCCGTAGGTGGAATTTTTCATGCCTTGTTGCAGCAAACAGGCCGGGCAGAATGTCTGACCGTTGCTGGTGAGCAGTTCACCATTGCAGGTTGAGCAGGTGATGGTCATGGGGAACTCCTGACGAGCGTCGTAATTGGTCAAACTTCAAAATGTAGGTTGGACATTCTTGTCCGACCGTGGATCGACGGGCAGGAATGCCCATCTTACGTGGATTTTTTTATGAGGGTTTTTTTATTCCATGAATTCAATGACGGACTTCCGCCCCTTGCCGGCTCGCCCGGCAGGAACGCAAGTTTTGAAATTAGTTAAGCCATCATCAACACGACCGCTCCCCTGCCCAGCATGCAGGCTGTCTTCATAGGGCAGAGCTTCTGGTTGAACCCAATCGAAAATTTTCAAAAGTTGCCGCGACACGATGAGAGACGATGGAAAAATTCGTTTGCATCACACTGAGACCCACACCACAGCGAATTCAACTCTGCGCA
>JBDNFT010001041.1:0-2718 GCA_041689695.1 Planctomycetaceae bacterium
ATGGTCAAGCCTGGCATGCCGTATCTGGATATTGTGCGTCGCGTGAAGGACAAGTTTGGAGTGCCGACGTTTGCATATCAGGTGAGCGGCGAGTACTCCATGATCGCCGGTGCCGCCGACAACGGCTGGCTGAACCGCGAAGCGGCGATGCTGGAAAGCCTGCTTTGTTTCAAACGCGCTGGGGCTGATGGGATACTGACGTACTTTGCTGTTGAAGCTGCAAATCGATTGAGCCGAATGTCGGGAACTTAAGAACGTGCTTCGTCAGATGCCTGGACTTGGCTCTGTGGTTCCCGCGACTTTTCCTGCATCAGTTTTGTGGATGCAGTTCGATGTTGTCCGTTTCTTCCAGCGTTACACCGTCGGGGCTGACTGGCTTTGTTGTATTTTCGGAATCGCCGTACGGTGACACCAGCATGGCTTTTTCGTTGTTTGGAGTATTGGTCGGTACATTCAGCCCCCCGTTCGCAATCGTACTGCCATTCGAAGGCGGTGAATTGCCTGTTGAAATCGCAACAACAACGGCCATCGTCATTGCAGCAATTGACGCCGCCACCGCCACAAATCGCACAGAGCGAGAGCGTGTTGGTTGGTCCGCAAGTGAAGCGACCACAGTCAAGGTTGTCGCCGTTGACGGACGCAGTTGCAGAGGCTGCTTCAACTCAACCGGAACTTCCAGGCGAAAGAAGTCACGCAGCAATGAGTCCATTTGGTCATCAGACAGCAACTTGCTCTGAGGCTCATCGATGGAAGAATTGTCATTCATTGTCAAATCCTTGTTCCACGAGTATTTCTGCGAGACGGCGTCTTGCCCTCGACAATCGCATATCGATTGCAGCCGGGCTGCAATCCATCACAGTCGCTATCTGAGCGGCTGACCAGTCCATCGAATATTTCATGACCAGAACTTTCCGGTCGTCATCATTAAGTTCATTTAACGCTTTGCGAACCTGCACCTGTCGTTCGACAAGAAACAACTTGTCTTCTGCAGAATTTCTATTGCCTGCAAAATCATCCAGACCCGGTAAAAGGCGACAGGAATTGCTCTTTTTTCGAGCCACATCCCGCAGCCAATTTTGCCCGACACGCAGCAACCACGCCCGCAAGTCGCGAACAGGTTCCCCTTTGTAGTCGTGAAAACGTAAAAAGGACTCCTGCACCGCGTCGTAGGCACGTTCTGGATCACTGCACATGCCGTAAAACAATGCCCACAACTCGCGGGAATGTTCACGGTAGAAATTGTCAATCATCTGATCCCGATCGGGCTCAGAACTGTTGTTTTGTTCAGAATTTGCGACCGTCATGCATTGATCCTGCAAGCGGTAGGCGAACTCAGTTTCTGGATATTTGCTGGCATTTTGCCCTGCTATGGGGAAAGACGAGCCAAACCTGGAGATCTAACAGGCATTCATCTCGAACTGTAATAAGAGCCAGCAGTCTCTACGCTTCTGGCCTTGAGTTCAAGCAACGCCGTTGTGTCCCGTGCTGCACGGGGTAAGAATCGAAGAATGGCGTCGGTGAGCGGGAAATGTCAATCCTCTGATGCCAACGCCATTAATCTGGTGTAAGTTCAGGGGTGTAAATCGCGTGTACCTGAGCGCAAACCGATGCAAGGCGACAGACCCAAGTGTTTGTCTCGTCATTACAGAATAACTCAAACGCTTGCTCTGTGGTCGATTCAAAAAAGGTTCTGCGCGAAATAAAGCGAGGTGACACTACGCAGAAAATTCGTTGGCGTCGATCCACGAACCTGGCGCTGCGGTGGAGCCTGAAAGGCTCGGGCATATGAGTCTAGGGCAAGCGAATCCGCGAATGCAGATAAACGCAGCCCCAGGTTCCTGTTCTCGAACCCAGACAGGGTTCCGCAATACTGGTTTGCGTTGCCCTTTGGGCAAAATATGTTAGTGCCCTGGAAACCTGGGGCGTTGCCCCAAGCTGACTTGCCAAGCCCCGTTGGGCCGAATCGCAGTGCTTGAAAGCCACACGCACGGATCGACGCCCCCGGAGTCCGCAATTTCTATGTCGCCTACTTCATTTTGCGCAGAACCTGTTTTTATTAGCCAGGACGGGGGTCGAACCCGTACGACCCGTTGGGGTCCCGGGATTTTAAGTCCCGTGCGTCTGCCTATTTCGCCACCTGGCCGGCTGATGCGAAGAGTAATGCAGTTTCGCCTCAGAACAAACCGAGGCGACACATTTCCTTCCAGACTTGTTCGCGAATAAGAACTGGCTATCCTGAACCTCGGCAAAGTCCGCTGATTTGACGGGTCGAGCGATGCCAGAATTCCCGCCATCCCGACGGACAGTTCACCAGAACGCCGTTCTTTCCTCAATAACTTTTCGAGAATTCAAAATATGAACCTCTCACGACGCACGTGGATCGCATCATCAGCCAGCGCAGCGGCCGCCGCCGTTCTTATGCCGCAACAGTCCGGTTTGATCTCAACCGCACATGCCGCAGATCCTGTTGTTCGAACGGGTGCTCCCTTGCTGAAACTCAGTCTGGCGGGATATTCCTTCAACAAAATGATGGTCAAACGCGGCACTCCGGACGAAATCGCCAAGGCCGAAATGTCGCTGGAAAAATTCATCGACTACTGTGCAGCACAGGGATTGGGAGCGACGGAACTTACCGGATACTATTTTCAAAAAACATCACAACGGAATATCTGCTGAGTCTGCGAGCTCAAACGCATCGCCTTGGAATTTCAATTTCCG
>JBDNFT010001042.1:0-6907 GCA_041689695.1 Planctomycetaceae bacterium
AAAAACTCTAATCGACGCCAAGACATCTTCCACTCGACGGAGCGCCATGTGTAAGCTGGTATTAGTAGTCGTGCTTTTGACCCTGAGGTTTTCTTCCTTGCAACGATTCGTAAGCATTCTCCTGATATTCGCTGTGATACTGTGCATGTTCTCGTGCACAAGTGGCGGCTGTTGTGCGTCGGAAGATACTGCGGTCAAGCTAGCACCATCGACCGGTTGCCGCTCAAAGTGTTGCGAGCGAAAGAGGCATTCACCTCCGGAAAATCCTCCGGAGGACTCAAGGTGCCCGGACGAATGTCTTTGTCAGGGAGTGTGTGGCGGAGCCATTTTGGAAAAGGCTGACGTCCAGTTGGCTGTGCCGCCAATTGATCACTTTGCGCCGTTGATCGCGGATCCCGCGTCCCGAACAGATGGCCTGCGCTGTTCCAATTCGCGATTTAGAATTGAGTGTTCGCAGAATGGCGGACTTGATCTGCGGCTCCGGGTCTGTTCCCTGACGTGTTGATAGCCGTCGCATCCTCCTCAACTCCGTGTCCCGGCCGGTAAGTGCGCCGGGAGTCTAACGCTGAGTTCACAGCGATCTCTTCCATCCCTGCATTTTGCTGTAGCTCGTGTGACCGCCTATAAGCACGCGGCATGAGCGGATGCTGTCCCGATTCAGGATCTCTCCTGGCGATTGTCGCCACTGAGGTAATCAATCTATGCTGCTTCCCTGGGAATATGGCATCCGAAATCTCGCTCGGCGACCAGTCCGGACGGCGCTGACGCTGGGTGCGTTGGCGACGGTCGTCATGCTGGTGTTCGTTGTCGTGGGATTTATTCGCGGGTTAGAAAAATCACTGGAAATCAGTGGTGATCCGGATGTTGTGCTTGTGTACTCCGTGAATTCAGAAGCGAACATTGAAAGCTCTTCGATTACAAGTCAAACACCAGGCTTGCTGACGGCCAGTCTGGATGGCACCTGGCTACGATTCGGTGTCCCACACGTTTCGCCGGAATTGTATCTTGGTACCCGAGTCCAGACGCAGAGCGGAGATGGTGGACTGGGGCTGATTCGTGGAGTGACTCACACAGCTCCATTGGTTCGCCGATCCGTCCGGCTGATCGAGGGTCACTGGCCTCGAGACAGAGAAGTGATTGTCGGTCGGCTCGCAGCCGCAAAACTTGGAGCGGACTCATCAGCAATGGCGATCGGGCAGACCATCGAATTCGAGGGAGAGATCTGGACGATCAGTGGACAGTTTGCCGCAGGCGGAGCTGCTTATGAATCGGAGATCTGGTGCCGCCTCGGCGATTTTCAAACGGCGACAAAGCGACAGGATTTGAGCCTCGTGGCGATGTTGCTGAGCCCGGAAGCATTGCCCGCTGAAGTCGCCTTGTTCTGCAAAGAACGAATTGATCTGGAGCTTCACGCTGTGCGTGAGACGGACTATTACGCGACGCTTCAACAACATTACCGCCCGGTACGCATCCTCGCCTGGCTGGTAGTCGTTTTGGTTTCCGGAGCCGGTGTATTTGCGGGACTTAACATGATGTACGGAGCAGTGGCGGGCCGGATTCGTGAGATCGCGACATTGCAGGCCATTGGATATCGTCGGCGGGCTATCCTGCTGAGCCTGATCCAGGAAGGTGTCTTGCTGGCGGCGGCCGCATCGCTCCTCTCAGGTGTGATTGCTCTTACGATGTTCAATGGCATGGCGGTGCGATTCACCATGGGGGCATTCACTTTGCGAATTGACAGTATCGCCATTCTTGTGGGATGTGGCGTAGGTTTGTTACTTGGTGTCCTGGGCGCGCTACCACCGGCGTTCAAGGCTCTGCGCGAATCGGTGGCAATCAGTCTGAAAGCAGTCTAAGGAGAATTGAAATGAAAATGTTGAACTGGATCCTCGTAGTTGCGTTTGCTGTTTCGGCAGGGTGTAGTGATTCGAATCTCAGTGAAAGCACAAGTGGTACTGGCGTGGCGAAATCATCGCAGTATGTGACTTCAACTGAGCCCGTTGGCGCCATGCCTGTGGGTGAAGCGCGTCAGTCGGCGAAGGATGGTGAGCCTGTGACGCTGGTCGGCAGGATCGGTGGCTCAGTCGACCCATTCGTGGACGGGCTCGCAGCATTTACGATTGTTGATCCCAAGGTTCCGTACTGCGGCAAGGATGAAGGATGCCCGACACCCTGGGACTATTGCTGCACACAGACACAGGTGAAAGATAACATCGCAACTGTGAAGATCGTCGATGAGGCAGGGAAGCCAGTGGCTGGTGATGCTCGAACGCTGCTGGGAGTGAAAGAGCTGTCGACCGTTGTCGTGCAGGGGACATCGCGGCGAGATGACAAAGGCAATCTGACTATTGCGGCCAACAGTGTCTTTGTGCGAGCCGGTGAGTAAGCCATGAGTGAAACTCAACTTGATCTCCGTAAACTTGCTCTCGATCGCTCACCGACATCTCGTGAGGTAAAGACGCCTCACCGTCGTCGGTGGCTGTCGAGGTATGCCCTGCCCGTGAGCATCCTGCTGGGCTTTTTCGCCTTGCTGGGAGCTGCTGCAGGACGTCAGTTTCTTCCACGGCAAGCGGTGACTGTGGTGCCGGTAATCGTCAAACGGGGAGAAGTTCAGAATGCCGGAAGCCAGTTGTTTCAGGCGGCGGGATGGATTGAACCTCGGCCCACGTCCGTGCGCGTTGCGGCACTGGCACCGGGAGTGGTCGAAGAGTTGCTGGTGGTCGAAGGGCAATACGTGGCAAAAGGGGAACCGATTGCCAGATTGATTGCCATGGATGCAGAATTCGCCGTGCAGCAGGCTGAAGTCACTCTGGCCATTCGTGAAGGGGAGTTGCTGAGGGTGGAAGCGGAACGTGCTGCGGCCGAGATTCGACTGAAGAATCCCGTTCATCGGCGTGTCGATTTGGCTGACGCCATGAGCTTGCAGGCACGGGCCAGAACGGAGCTCGACAAACTGCCGTTTCTCGTGGAATCGGCCGCAGCGAATGCCCTGTTCAGACAGAACAGCCTGGACGGCAAAAACACAGCCCAGTCAGCTATTGCCGGTGTCGTTCTGGAACAGGCAAAGAGGGACCATGCCGTTTCCGTTGCGGATTTGCAGGAACTGCAGATCCGAGGACCGAATCTAAAACGGGAGCTGGATGCACTTCAGGCAAAGGTCGACGCGTTGACTGAGCAATTGAGTCTTTTGGTTGATGAACACAGACAGGCCGAAGAGGCGAATGCAAAATTCATCTCCGCCACCGCTGTTCGCGACGAAGCCCGATTGGGCCTGAAGAAATCGAGACTGAACCTGGAGCGCATGGTCATTCATTCGCCGATCGATGGCCGCATTCTCCGATTAATTGCTCCACCGGGAGCTCGCGTCATGGGGCTTGACGAAATTGCCGGACAGAATTCCAGCACGGTGGCTGAAATGTACGATCCAGGCAAAATGCAGGTCCGGGCCGATGTGCGACTGGAAGACGTACCAATGGTCATTCCGGGCGCTCCGGTTGAAGTTGAAACAGCATCTTCAGGCAGAGTCATTCACGGACGAGTTCTGCAATCGACGAGCGTCGCCAATATTTAAAAGAATACGCTGGAAGTCAAGGTCGAATTAATCGACCCGCCGGCAAACGTGAGCCCGGACATGCTGGTCAAGGCAACGTTTCTGGCTCCCCAACTGCCGGATGCAGAATCAAAGCTGCCGGGTGCAGAATCAAAGCTAACAGAAACGGAACGGATCTTCGTCCCCAATCAGCTGGTGAGATCGGAAAACGGGGAATCGTTTACCTGGGTCGTTGATGCCGGCAATTACGCTGTCAGAAGGTCAATGATCGTCGGCGGAACTGGCCCGGATGGTCTTGTGGAAATTGTTGAGGGGCTGAAAGTCACTGACAAACTCATTGCATCCGGAATTGAGGGATTGGAAACCGGTGACGCGGTTGAAGTCCGTGGTGAGGATCAAACACTTGGAATCGGGAGATAAGGCGATGGCATTGGTTCAACTCAATGGAGTCAGCAAGCGATTTCGCAAAGGCGAAGAAACCATCATTCCGCTGGATGATGTGACTCTGGATATCCATGAAGGCGAATTTGTTTCACTGATGGGCCCCAGCGGCACCGGTAAGAGTACGCTGTTAAATCTGGTCAGCGGAATTGATCGTCCTGACGCGGGTACAATCAAAGTGGATGGTACTGAATTGACGAGCCTGTCACGCGGTCGGTTGGCCGACTGGCGAGCGGCAAATCTGGGATACATCTTCCAGACGCACAACTTAATTCCAGTGCTGACGGCCTACGAAAATGTGGAGCTACCAACACTGTTACTGAAGCTGTCTTCAGCCAAGCGCCGGCAGCGCGTGGAGCTCGCCCTCGAAGCTGTCGGCCTGAATGACCGCGCGGATCATTATCCGCGGCAGCTTTCCGGCGGTCAGGAGCAACGTGTTGGAATCGCCCGTGCAATTGTCGCCCATCCAAGAATTGTCGTAGCCGATGAACCGACCGGAAGTCTCGACGCAGAGTCCAGTGAGCAAATTCAGGAACTTTTGAAACGGCTGAATCACGAACTCAATATCACCATGCTGATGGTCACGCATGATCAGAACGTGGCATCGATTTCATCTCGGCGACTGATCCTGAATCGCGGGAAGTTTACAGAAGTCCCATCGACGGTCGTCTGAAGCGAAAGAAACAGCATGCTGGCCTACGTTCTTAAAACCCTGTTGCGACATCGGACACGCACAATGCTGACTGTCAGCGGTGCCGCAGTGGCGATGTTTGTCTTTTGTTTCGTCGGGGCAGTCCAGGAAGGTTTACAGCGACTCACGACTGGAATCGATGCGGATCGGTGCCTGATTGTTTTTCAGGAGAACCGATTTTGCCCGACCAGCAGCCGATTACCGGAAGATTACGCTCGACAGATTCTGGACGTCCATGGCGTTCGGGATGTGATACCGATTCAGGTCTGGACCAATAACTGCCGTGCAAGTCTCGATATTGTTGTGTTTAACGGAGCGGATCCGGATCAGATCCGCAGGAATCGTCCTTTGCAATTGACAGCGGGCTCATGGGAAAACTTCAGTGACCGTCGTGATGCTGCGATTGTTGGTCGCAACGTGGCTCAACGTCGAGGACTGAATATCGGCGATCAGTTTTCCATTGGCAACGTTTCCGTAAAAGTGACCGGCATTTTTTCATCGACCGTGCCATCCGAGGAAAATCTGATCTACACGAGTCTGGCGTTTCTTCAGTATACACGCGGCGTGGATGCAGCCGGCCTCGTGACTCAACACGAAGTCCGGCTGACTGAAGAGGCAGATCCTGATCAGGTCGCTTCAGAAATCGACAAGGTGCTGCGTTCAGGGCCCGTTGCCACGACAACGCGTCGCAAAGGAGCTTTTCAGGCCAGCACGCTTTCAGACCTTGTCGATCTCATTGGCTTTGCGCACTGGCTGGGCTACGCCTGCGTGGGGTTGGTATTGTCACTGGTAGCCACCACAACCGTCATGAGTGTTCAGGATCGCATCCAGGAATACGCGGTGTTGCAGACCATCGGTGTCAGACCGATGCGTATCATGAGGCTGGTCCTGGCGGAAAGCTCCCTCTTGTGTCTCGTTGGCGGAGTCAGCGGAACACTGCTCGCAACGGTAGTCCTGGCATTCGGAGGATTCGCAATCGGGGCCGAAGGGGCCACGATTGCGTTCCGCCCATCGTTAAGTCTTGTACTCACAGGCACCGGAATTTCCCTACTGCTTGGACTGATTGCCGGTATCACTCCTGGCATCCAGGCGGCCACGGTGCCGATTGTTGCCGCATTGCGACAGGAGTAATTCCGGGCAAGCGGCGGTATTCGAATGGGACGGACGCGTGGCCTGTTGGCGAGTGACAAACATCAAAAGTTTTTTTGGCGTAGGAACAATCGCTGACCTGCGGGCTTCTTAACTTGCCAGCCTTAAAAAACGTATGGAAGTAATAGTTTGCCTGTTCACATGGATCAATGAGAAACTTCAGGTTCGCCTTCGGGCCTTGTCTCCGTGTAGGTCTCTGCAGTGCCTGATTGCGAAGTTGAACAGTGTACTGCGAGTCTGGTTCTGACGGAGAGGAGTTTCAGCTTAATGAAAGCTCCCTACCCCTATCGATTCTAAATCGAGTGCCATTGGGCTAGTGCCTGCGGCTCACGAGATCACAAGCTTTTTGTTGAACACACCCTCGTTGATTGTCGGACGTTCTGGGCGACCTTTGTGGTTGTAGGTGAGCTGCATGTTGTCCAGGCCCATCAGGCCCAAAATCGACGCATGGATATCGTGGACATGCATTTTGTCATCGACGGCGTAGAGACCAAGGTCGTCGGTGGCTCCGATGGCCTGGCCACCTTTGACGCCGCCGCCCGCCATGAAGATCGAAAATCCCGTTGGATTGTGATCTCGACCGTCACCTTTTTCGCTCATCGGTGTGCGACCAAATTCGCCGCCCCAGATCACCAGTGTTTCATCCAGCAAACCTCGCTGTTTCAAATCTTTGATAAGGCCGGCGACAGGTTTGTCCATGGATTTGCACAGACGTGAATGGTTGGCCTCAATGGCGGAATGAGAATCCCACTTGCTGCCGGTCCCACTGTAAAGCTGAACGAATCGCACTCCTCGCTCCACCATTCGCCGCGCCAACAGGCAGTTGCGTCCAAAGACTTCCGTTTCTTTTTGATCCATGCCGTACAGATGTTGTGTCTCGGGAGTTTCTGATTGCAGATCAACGGCAACCGGTGCCTGCGCCTGCATGCGGAAAGCAAGCTCATAACTGTGCAATCGTGCGTCAAGTTCCGATTGCTGCGGGCGAGCCGCTGCATAGTTTTTATTGAACTGGTGCAGTAGATCCAGCTTGGCGGATTGCCTTTCGGACGAATACCCCTTTGGTGAATTTAAGTTGG
>JBDNFT010001043.1:0-4559 GCA_041689695.1 Planctomycetaceae bacterium
CATCCGGCTCGACGGTGGTACTCAACCGGCTGTTCGCCCGGGCAGTCGGCCAATCGGAGACACACTGATCGTCAACTTCAACGAGAACCTGTTTGCGCAACTGCCGAGCAGCATCGGTCCGACCTCGGGTCGTATTCGGCTCGGGCATAACGACGATATCCTGGACATCCTGTTCGTCAACTTTGAGGAACTGTCGGGCAACCTGCACGTTCTGTAAAAAATGCTTTTCTCTGGCGTCATGAGAACGACAAATGAGACAATTCGACGGCGAATCTCCTGTTGCACTGCATTTTCTGAATACGACAGGTTGTTCCTGTACAGACGGTCGAGGAAATTCGCTTTGTATCGTCCCAGCGCGAGGGGACTGTGTGCGCGAGCGTGTTGAAAACCTACTTTTCGGTTTTCTTCGAAGTCACATTTTCTGCTGCCGTCACAATGATGGTTCCGTACATGCCGGGCCGCAGTTGAGCTTGTTCATCGTTCACTTCGGCTTCGACTCGCAGCGTTCGAGTTTGCGTGTCGAGTTCGCCGGTGGTGCGTTTGACCTCGCCAAAAAAAGTGGTGTCTTTGGCGGAATCGACTTTCAACTCCACGGTCTGGCCAATGGCCACGCGGGATGCAGTTGATTCGGGCACGTTGAACACGATCCGAAAGTGATCGATGCGGTTGAGCGTAAAAAGCGATTTTTCGATTTGCCGTGAAGAGGCGGCTGAGATGACGAAGTCGCCCGTATCGACTCCTCGATGCGAGATTCTGCCTGCGAAAGGAGCGTGAATCTTTGCATACTGCATCAACGCGACAGTATGCGCCAGGGAGGCTTCGGCGACTTTCCGTTGCGATCGCGCGTAGACAAGATCGGCTTCGGCCTGCTTCTGATCCGCCTCAGCAACCAGAACCCCGGCTTCGACCGCCTGAGTATGAGATTGAGCGGATTGTACTTCGGCTTCTGCACCGGACAGAGAGGCTTTCGCAGCTCGAAATTGTTGCTGCTTCTCGTCCTGCATCGCCGCATTGACAGCTCGCGAATTGACCAGCGTCGTAATGCGAGACAGCTCACTTTCGGCGAAGGAGATATCGGCTTTGTGTTTCTCAAGTTGTGCTCGGGCGGCAGTAACCTGTGATTGCGATGCCGCGACGTTTGCCTTGGCTGAGACCACTTTGGCTTTGGATGATGCGACGTGAGCTTCCGCCTGTTGGATCGCCGCATCAGCCTGTTCCAGCAACGCCTGCATTTTCAGTTGCTCCTGTTCCATCTCCGGAATGAAAAGGTCCGCCAGCAACTGACCCTTCTGCACCATATCGCCGATATCGACGTGGACTGCCGCCACGAAACCGGACGCCTTAGCAAAAAGCTCCGCTCGTTCGTAAGGTTCGACCTGAGCGGGAGCGGAGATTGTCGGCGGCTGTGCGTTTGCGAAGGAGCCGACGGTCACAAACAGAACCGTGAGTGAAAGCAACTGAGTGTGAAAGTTCATATCGGGTTTCCGAGTATCGGATGTCGCGGAGGATGAAAGAGTGAGCCTTCGAATGAAGGACGTCGAAACACAGTAAGTGACTTCACTCTACGTTTGCTGCGGGCTGGTGGGTGTTGTTCCTTTGAACATGACATACAGACTGGGTACGACAAAAATGGTCAACAGCGTCGAGGCAGTCAGGCCACCAATCACAGCGCGGGCCAGCGGCATGGTGGGATCGCCTTCGTGCAATGCCAGCGGGATCAGGCCGAAGACCATCGCTAATGCGGTCATCATGATGGGTCGCAGCCGTACCGAACCGGCTTCGATTGCCGCATCCAGAGTGGAGCGTCCTTCTTCACGCAATCGGTTGGCGAACTCAACCAGCAGAATTGAATTCGTGACTGCAATCCCGATCATAAACACGCCGCCCATCAGCGATTGAATGTTGAACGTGGTGTTGGTCAGCCACAGGATACCCAGCACTCCGATCACTCCCAGTGGCACGGCGAACATGATAATGAACGGGTCGAGAAACGAACGAAACTGCGCGACCATGATCAGGTAGATCAACGTCACGGCCAAAATCATGCCGTAGGCGAGGCTGCTGAACGATTCGTTCATGATGCCGACTTCGCCGCGCATGGTGATGGCATAGCCGGCCATCCCCTTGCCCTTTTTGGCGGAATCTCGCGGAACCCAAGAGACATTCGTGATTGTCGAACCCAGCCTCGGTTGATTCCGAATCGCCCACTCGTCCAGCACGCGTTCAATGTCGTCGGACACCGACCCGATATCGCGTCCCTCGACATTTGCGTAGACATCGACGACTCGGCCGAGTGCCAAGTGACTGACCTCCACCGCCGACTCTTCAACGGTGAATTCTCCGACCAGATTCTGGAGCTGAATCGGATGAGTCGACTTTTCACCGGTAATCGGCACCGTACGCAACGATTCGAGCGAGCCGATATCGTCTTCTTCGTAGGTCACACCGACGAAGTAGTGATTGCCTGACTTGTGATCGAGCCAGAACGACGGGTCAAACGACGTGGAACTGTTGAGCATGCTCATCAAGTTCTTCGTCGCATCTTCTTGCGTGATGCCCGACATCGCCATTTTCGTTCTGTCCGGATTGATCTTCAATGTGGGATAGTCAATGGGCTGTTGGACTCGAACATCGACCGCTCCCGGAACTTTCTCGACAATCAAATCACGCAGCTCGGCGGCAATGCGTGTTTGCTCCTCCATACTGCGTCCGGCAATTTGAATGTCGATTGGCGACGGCAAGCCGAAATTCAACGCGGCCTGCACCATGCCTCCCGTGTTGAACGCGAACGAGATCTCAGGAAACTTCTCATTGAGCCGCTTTCGCAACCGAACCGCATACTCCTGCGTCGTCACATGACGCTGGTCGGCTTCTGTCAACTGACACAGCATCGTCGCATCCATCGGGCCGGCGTTGGGCGTATAGCCGGCTGGCCAGTCATAAAGCACTCCGATGTCCGTCACGACCATTCTGCGATCCTCGGCGGGAATCGTCGCGAAGATCTCCTGCTCAATTTTCTGTGTCATTTCTTCGGTCAGTTCGATCCGGGTTCCCGACGGAGCGCGAACGTTGATCAGGATTTGTGCCGCATCGGTCGCCGGGAACAGTTCTTTACCGATCAGTGAATACAGCGGCAAAGAAGCGACGACGAGGATGAGAGCGGCAGCGACCGTCAACCAACGCAGTCGCACGGCCACTCGAAGCAAGCCGACGTACATTTCACGTACTGCCTCGTAAGCGGAGTCTGTCAAAGCGAACAGAATGAACTTCTTTTCGTCCGGTTTGTGCGCTTTTAGAAAGTATGCACAGAAGGCTGGCGACAATGTTCGCGACAGGAAATACGACGCGAACATGGCGATGGTCACACTGACGGCCATCGGCGTGAATAAGAATTTTCCTATGCCAAACAGAAACACGACTGGAAAAAACACGACACAGGTGGTGATTGTGGACACGAGAACGGGCATCGCAATTTCGGTTGCGCTGTCCAATGCGGCGCGCACGGGTGACTTGCCCATGTCGAGGTGGCGAAAGGTGTTTTCAATATCGATGAGCGGATCGTCAACAAGCCGCCCCATCACGAGCGCCAGACCACCCAAGGTCATTGCGTTGAGTGTGTTTCCAGTGAAGTACAAGCCAATGATTGCCACCAGTGCTGACAGCGGAATCGCCAGCGCGATGATCAGTGTCGACCGGAAGTTGCCAATGAATATCAGCACCATCAACGATGCCAGCACGGCACCGAGGATACCTTCTTTGGTCAGGTTGCTGATGGCTTTGCGGACGAACACCGACTGGTCTGCCACGACGTCCAGATTCAATCCCGAAGCTGGCTCGCCCGTATCCGGGTCGGTGTATCCTTCCTTCGGCGGCAGTCGTCCGAGAAACTCGGGAATCCGCTCGCGGACGCCATCCACGACATCGATGGTATTGGCACCCGGTCGCCGGAAGATGGGAACATAGACCTGACGTTGACTCTTCCAACCGGGTGAGCGGCTAATGCGAACAATGTTCGTCTGAATGGCGGACGAATCTTCCACATGCCCCACATCGCGCACGTAGATGGGGCGCCCATCAATGACCTTCACGACGATGTTGTCAAACTCGGGTACGCTTTCGACCATGTTGGCCATGTCGACCATGTAATCGATGTCGCCAATTTTGGCGGTGCCGGTGGGAAGCATTAGGTTGTTTTTCTTGATCGCTTGCTGCACGTCCATCAGCGACAGGCCGTAGGATTCGAGCTTCGCAGGATCGAGGTAGATGTAGATGCGACGTAGCTTCCCTCCGAATACCGCCGGGGCAATCACGCCGGGCGAGCCGGAAAGCATGTTGCGGACGTTGTAATACGCAAGGTCGTAGCTCTCCTTCTCATCCAACACTTCGCTGGACGCGGCCAATAGTGCCGTAGGCAACGGAGCACTCGGGTCGAACAGCATCACCATCGGCGGTACGGTACCCGGCGGCAGATAATACAGGTCGCTCATCGCGTAACTGGTCACCTGAGAGAATGCCGTGTTGGGGTCGATGTCATCGCGAAAGAAATCCTTCACAATCGA
>JBDNFT010001044.1:0-11817 GCA_041689695.1 Planctomycetaceae bacterium
AATAATGAATCCCCCTCCAAAGAGGCAGACCCCGCGATTACTCACTGCCTCATTTGAACGCAGCGGAACTGTGCGGGCAACGTCAGCGCCAATCGTCAGTGTTTGAAGTATCTTTCCGTACTGAAATTTAAGTCCGACCTGCGGATCTAGTTCGCCTCTTGCTTTTAAGTCGGCAACCGTGAGCAAAGTTCCCGAGTGAGTACCAGCCTTCGCAACGGTCATAGAAATCCGGACATCCGCTCCGTCTGCAGCGTCTACCCACGGATGATCCGGAATACAGAAGACAATGGACAGGGGGCTTTTGCCGCCAAGATGTGGCTCAATCACCTTTCTGTTGAACGGCTGTCGAAGACTATTGGTAGCGATAAAACCAAACTGCAGTGATTGCTTTTCTCGGGTAAGTTTTGCGGCCTTGTGCCACCAAACCATCACAAAATCACATGATTTCGGTAGTTCGTGGAAGGCTGCCCTCAACGCTTCTGTGTACCCGTCACCCAAGGCTAATCGCATTCTTGCGGGGCCAACAAACGGGGGATTTCCGATTATGTAGTCGCAAGTAGGCCAAAACGCCTCTTTCGGATTCAGATACTTTAACTCTTGGAGGCGCGATGTTTCATCGGGAACCTCTTCCCCCGTCGCGGGATGCGGCTTTGTCGTCCTGCCATCCCAACGTGTGACAGGCTTTCCGTCAGCGTCGAACACCGGTTCAATGGAATCCCACGCCAACACAGCGTCACGGCATTCAATGTTGTCGAACTTGCGAATGATCGGTTCGGAAATCGATTCTCTACCCAGCGCTCGGATATGCCATTGCAGGTATCCAATCCACAACACCAGATCCGCAATGGCTGCCGCTCGTGGGTTCACTTCGATACCCATGAATTGGTGCGGATCAATCGTTGTGAAAATCTTCTGCCGGTCGCCAAAGTCCGCCATTGCTTTTGTGACTTCGCCTTCCAGCCGCTTCATCAGTTCCAGGGCGACGTAAAGGAAGTTTCCTGAACCGCAAGCCGGGTCGAGAACTCGAACGTGGCACAGCTTTTCGTGGAACTCGCGAACGGTTTTCTGTGCTTCGCTGGTCTTGCCCGCCTCGTACAACGCCACTGCCGTGGCGTACGCTGTGTCCCATTCATTCCGTAGCGGTTCAATGAGCGTTGGCATCACCAGCCGTTCAACGTAAGCTCGCGGCGTGTAGTGGGCTCCCAGCTTGTGGCGTTCCACCGGGTCGAGGGCTCTTTCCAGCAATGTGCCAAAGATCGCGGGTTCCACTTCGGCCCAGTTGGATTTTGCCGCTTCGATCAGCAGTTCCAACTGATCACGATTCAGTGGCAACGCTGCACAGTCGGAAAACAGTCCTCCGTTGAATTGCAGAATCTTCTGTCGCAGGATCGGACTGAACCCGCCTTTGTCCATGTCTCGCCACAGGGCTTCCATCATCGGGCAAAATTTCTCGGGAGTGTTCCGCAGGCTTTCCAGCAATTCGGCAAACGATCCTTTCGGAATCAGTTCCACGTCTTCGGCGAACATCGTGAACAGGCATCGCATCAGGAATTGAGCGACTCGGTGGGCTCGTTCGTCTTTTGTTTCAGTGGAAGCCGTTTCCAGACTCTTGGCGAGTTTCGCGAGTCGGTCGGCAAGTTCCCGAGTGACCTTGGCGGATTTCTTCGACGGGTCGAGTGAATGCGGATCTTGCCAGACGGCTTTAAGGAATGCTTGTGTCTCTGGCTTCGTCAGATTCTGAAGGGGAATGCGGGACGTTTGCGGGTCGGGAAATTGGGAGTAGTTCTTTCCTGAACCGCTGAAATCCGCGTACACGTCGAAGCAATACCCAACATCGCAGACGATCAGAAACGGTGGCCATTCGGGCAGCGCTTCGGCGTAGCGTTTTGCTTGCTGATACGCTGAACGCATCGCTTGAGCCCATTGGGCGGTTCCTCGTTGTGCTGTGCCTTTGCGGTGCTTTTGTTGCTTCGTGACGGTGGCCAAGGCTGCGGCCAGTTCGTTGGCTCGCCGTTCAGCTCCCTGTTTGGATTCGAGGACAAACGATTTCTGCCGGTACAGATCGAGTCGCCCGTCGCTGAACGTGCCGTCCCCGTTGTTGAAGTTCACGGCCTTTTCAAAGACGTAGTTGTTTTGCGATTCATCGGCCTGAGTCGGTTCAGGTTCCGGCAGTTCAAGCACCTGGCAGAGTTCTTTCAGGAACGATTGGCTGTTCGCCATTTCCGCCCCGCCGCTTCGCTGCCACCGGGTGATGAATGCTTCGTGGTTCATGCTGGTTTCGTGGCTTTGCCGCTGGGTTTTGATCGCTTTCCGGATTCAATGAATCCTGAGGGTATTGTTCTTGCCCCCGGTGTGCAATCAATCACGCATCCGCCGTTGCGTTCTTTCCCGAATCACCAGATTGCGCCACTCTTCATGGAATCGGCCAGCCATCTGATGAAAATGATAACCCGCTTCATCGGCCAGCGATGTCAGATAATCTCACTGACACTTTTTGCGAATGTTCTCTGCAATATCTTCAACGTCGTTGAATTTTGCAAGAACACCGTAACTTGCAATTGTCGCACATGCAGCTACTTCTTGCGGATAAAATCGCACTGATCCAATGTCACGCATGATGCACTTTGCGTGTGCGGCGTTCTCGGGATCTCGTTCCAGCATTTTCACGACCCAACTTTGCCAATCCCTATCTCCTGGACGATCAGTTGGCCAAGAACTGTAGTCCGCAAGTTGCAACCCGACTGCATGAAACACTGCCAGCACGAAGCTCGCGCAGGTCAATCCAACCTGTGATTCTTGCAACAAATACGCGCCGGTTGCCACGTCAAATGAGTCTTTCGGCGGAGCAAACCCGTATGGAACTCCGCTCTGTTGATTCTTATAAAATATTCGGCGGCACATTGTGGCGAGTTGCCGCAAACGGCGCTCGTCAAATCCCAATGAGACGCAAAGGTACTGTGGCTCAGGCTGGTCATTGCGCAGGACGCAGTGCCAAGCCAAATGAAGCATCCTCAAGCCGCCATCCGCCATGCGATGGATCACGCCAGTATGCAACTGGTGGGGATGCGAAGGATTAGCAATACCGATTGCCACGGCCGCAGTTGCAATACTGCTGAGCGGTTTTTCAATTTGGTTTGATACCTTCTGCATGAATGAAACCGACTTACAGTAGTCCAGTCAGTAGCCCTTCAGTCCATTCGCCTTTGGCACGAATGGAACTTTCCGCCCGTTCAAAGAACGTTTTTCGTGCAACTAACTTTCCTCTTGCTGGCAGCGTAATCGTCAGTATTCCGAGCGTTACGTCAACAGACAGCGTATCGGGATCGAGTCCATCAATAACGTGGTTCAACGCATCAAATTCACCCGCCAGCATCATTTCGTCGGCACGCTCGTAAATCAGATCCAAAGCGTCATCGAGCTTGCCACGGGCGACCAATTGCTCTGCATCATCAACGAATGACCGATGTTTAGCAGGGTCTGTTTGAAGCGAAGTGACAACTACCATGATTTGCTGACGCCACCGATGCAGGACGTCTGCTGATATTGTGCCAGCCGGACTGCCAGCAACAAGTTGAGCAACAAGTTGAGCAACAAGTTGAGCAACAAGTTGAGCAACAAGTTGAGCAGAATCTTGAGCTGGATGTAGAACAAAATGTTGAGCCGGACGCAGAGCAGAATGTCCAACAAAACTCCTAAAGAGGTTGATATATTGCAACTCTGCCACGATTTTGTGCTTATCGCTATTCAACCCTTTCTCGTACCGGTCGCTTGTAGACTGAACCTGGCTTGCTGAGTTTGGCTGAGAGCCCATACGAGAAACGAGTGAATTGGTTGCACGGTAAATTGTCTTTCCGCTGATTGCGGGGTGGAGCGATTCATCCTCATCCTCGATGGCAAACTGCTCTTCCGGTAGTTCATAGTCATCTTCACACCAAATCTTCAGATCGTCCAAGGTATCGGTCATATGTTTTCTCCAGATTCAGTTCCAGTGAGAATCGCCGGTACTTCTGCCTTTTCTTCCATCAGTTTCTTTGCTGTCAATGACTTGTCCAATGCCCTCTTACAATGCTTCATCAATTTGGCGATGTCTGCCTCGTCCAACGCCACGCTTAGCTCATGTTCTCCGTCAGATGAATCATAATGCAGTCGCAATGTGTGTGAAATTACCGCTGCTTCCACAGCAGTCGCCTCGTCATTAAACAGTGGTCGGATATCTGACAAGATTCGAACATGGCGGAGCAAATTGGCGTAGTCGTATGACAACTCATTGGCAGTAGCAGACAGTCGAACGCAGTTACACTGGAGCATTCTCAGAAATGTGTCGGAAAACTGTTGCCACTGCCGCTCCCATTCTGTTGTATCCCCCGTCTCCTTGGGATCTCGCAAGAATGATTGTAACCCGTCAACAATTTCGGCATGAGTAGTGCCGAATCTTCCGACCAAGCCGTTCAACGAGAAAAGCTGCTTTACAAGTATTTGAGCGACTTCGTCTCGAACAACCTCAGATACGACCTTCGTCAACTGATTCGGCGACTGCAACGGAGGGCGGCACTTATCCAAGCATTCCAGAACCGAATCTAGTTCAGCCGCATCAAGTTTAAAGATCTGACGTAGTTCAAGAATGTGCTCCCGGCCAGGGCGAAGCGAAATTGTCATTTTTCAACACCTTGCGTGGTCTGGTCAAAGGTCGGGGAAGAATACTGGACTTTCCTGATGAAGTAGACACCAGTTCTGCGCGAAAGTAACGACCAGTTACGTTGCGTTTGGCAAATCATGCGCCAGTTCAACATGGATTGCAATCTGCACGAAGAAATCGGCCATCTGCCGAAACACTGTGCAAGTGAACATTTGGATATTTCCGCAGTAATGTCGGCCGATGTCGTAAGTCAATGCCAGCGAATTTTCATGAAAGTATCTTTCACCGTCTAATCGTCAACCATGCTATCACCACCAGTTGCGAGTTCGCGGCTTTGGTTCGTGTGCATCATCAGGAATCATGTTTGCATTCTACGTCTTTGGCGATTGCAACGATTGCGCACCGACCAACCGGGCATAAGCTGCGCCATGTGTCAATGAGGGTCTAAAGTTTGAAATCAGACTCAAGTTGCCGACTTGGCTGGCCACGATTTTCAAGGTGTGCCATTTGCCCAATGATTTGCGATACTGGTTCGAGCCGTAGTTGGGTCGCGGTTGCTACGGTCATCGGATGCCCTCCAGTTCATTCATCAGCTTCGAAAGGCGACTTTGCAGTGTTGCTAGTCGCTTGCGTTCTATGGCGGATTCGGTGGCAAGATCTAACCTGCCGAAAGTCGCCAAAGCTCGTTGAAGTTCATCAAACAATTGGCCACGGATACTGGCCACGGAATCAGAATCTTCCCCAAAATGGCCACCTGGATGGCCACCACTTTCAGAAAGTGCTATGTTTCCCTGAGAAAACGCCGATTGTTCGACTCCTGTCCGGGACAATCGATCTGCACGCACTGGCAGGCTGTCGATTTGATCGTAACCCGAAGCGTCAGCGAGGGATCAGTTGGCACGTCGCCGAAACGCCAAAAGTCAATCCCTCACTGACGTGTCGGGTTGTGAAAACAACTGAACACGTCTTTTTCGCTGGGTTGCATGTCGGCCCATGCACACTCACAATGCGGCAGACGGCCGTTTCCGTATTTGTCAGCGTGTAAAGCAAAAGGAGTCTGTATTGACGATTTTTATGAAGATCATCAACCGCGAAATTCCGGCAGACATCATCTACGAAGATGACGATTGCCTGGCGTTTCGCGATGTGAGCCCTCAGGCTCCTGTACACGTCTTGCTGATTCCAAAGAAGCCTGTCGTGTCGCTACGGGAACTCAGTGCCAGCGACGCTGAACTCTGCGGCCACTTACTGCTGACGGTGCCCAAAGTTGCTGATATTCTCGGTCTTGATGGAGGTTATCGAACTGTCATCAATACCGGCGCGGATGGAGGGCAAAGTGTCTACCATTTGCACATTCACATTCTGGGTGGAAGAGCACTGGCATGGCCACCGGGTTAGATTCTTCAAATGCCAACAACCTTCCCAATTCCCCACCTCGTTCTTCACGGTTCACGACAATGAAACAACTCATCAGTCCAACATTCCTGCTTCTGGTGGCGGCAGCATTTTTGCCAACCGACGTCATTGCTTACGCCGACGATGGCAGTGAGCGGCCGGGCGTGAGCATGGCGACTGCCGCTGCAAAGCTGTCGGAGCTACTGCCGGCGGATCTGAAGCAGAAGATGATGTACAAGTATGATGATCCAGAACGTCTGAACTGGCATTTTATTCCACGCGATCGCAACGGTGTTGTGCTGTGGGATCTGGAAGGTGAATCCCGCAAAGCTGCGGACGAACTTGTAAAGTCCGGGTTGTCGGCTGCTGGATATGCCAAGACGCTGCAGGTTCGCAGTCTGGAAGAAGTGTTGTACCTCTTCGAAGACGGCGAAGAAGAGTATCGCCGCAATCGCCGAAATCCGCACAAGTACCACATCACAATTTTCGGAACTCCTGGCCCGACTGGTCAGTGGGGTTGGCGGTTCGAGGGCCATCATCTGTCGTTAAACTTCATGATTAAAGACGGCGTGATCGTCAGCAGCACTCCGGAGTTCTTTGGTGCAAATCCGGGCCTGATCGATGGCGGACCGAAACGCAGTCTGCGAGTTCTCGGCCGACGCGAAGATCTGGCTCGCGAGATCCTAAAGTCCTGCACTGAAGCTCAGCAGAAACAAATGTGGATTTCAAATATCGCGCCGGACGAAATTCGCGGTCCTGGGGAAGCTCAACCGATTGTCACGGAGGCCGTTGGTCTGCGTTATGCCGACATGACTCCCGAACAACAAAAACTTCTCAAAGATCTGATTGCCGAATATGTCAGCGCGATGCCTGTGCAGGTTATTCGCGACCGAATGAAAGCGATCGAAAAGTCTGGTCTGGAGAGTATTCGCATTGGCTGGTGGGGCGAATCAGAACGCAATCAGCGACATCACTACGTGGTGCAGGGCGAATCGTTTATCATCGAGTACAACAATACTCAGAATGAAGCGAATCATGTTCATGACATGTGGCGTAATACTGGCGGTGATTTTGATCTGCCAAGGTAGAGTGTGTGTGCATAAGTTATTCGGTACTGCGTGTCCCTTCTCCCCCCCGAGCAGGTTCTCGATTTAGTCGATAATCGCTAGCTGCGGGCGTTTCCTCTGTGTTTTTTATACTCACCCGCAGCTAGCGCTTTGCGGCTCACTAAATTGGCCACCTTCTCCCCCTGCCAGGGGGGGAGCAGGGACTTTTAAGAATCACTGAACCCTATGCCGCAATCGACTCAGAGTTTTCGTCTTTCCAACGGCCTGCTTGTGATCGTCGAACCTATGCAGGACGTGCAGTCGGCGGCGGCGACTTTGCTGGTCCCGGCAGGCGGGGTGTATGATGCTGCGGGTCGCTGCGGGACAGCCGCAATTTTGACAGAAATGTTTACGCGCGGCGCAGGGGGACTGTCGGCGCGGGAACTGAGCGCGGCGATGGATAATCTTGGCTTGCAGCGAAACGCCTACGTCGGCAATGGGCATGTGACGTTTTCGGCTGCGACAACCGCAGATCGTATTATCGATGCTCTGCCACTCATCGGAAGTATGTTGACGGCCCCGCATCTGGCGGACGACGACTTTGATCCGGCTCGCGATCTGATTGAGCAAGGTTTAATGTCACTGGAAGATGAGCCTCGACAGCGGTTGGGGAAAGTACTGCGTGAATACAGCTATGCGGCCCCGTGGGGAAATTCGGCAGAAGGCGAACTCAGCGATCTTTCGGCAATCACGATTGATGATATTCGCGGTCACTACCAGAAATTCATTCGTCCGAATGAAGCCATTCTGGGTATCGCCGGCAACGTGAACATTGAGGAAATTCGTGATGCGATTGAGGCTTCACTGGGAGCCTGGGAATCCGGGGAAATATCGCAGTTAAGCCACGGGCATTTACCTCAATCGCCACATCACATCGAACACGATTCGGCTCAGACGCACATCGGTCTCGCATGGGACACTGTGCCATATCGCCATGAACGTTATTACGATGCGTGGGCTGCTGTGAGTTTGCTCAGCGGCGGCATGAGTTCTCGCTTATTTACAGAAGTTCGCGAACGCCGCGGCTTGTGCTACGCCATCTCCGCATCGCTCAGCACATTGCGGGACGAAGGCCGCGTCTTCGCGTACGCAGGCACGACGACGGAAAGGGCTCAGGAACCACTCGACGTCACCGTAGCAGAAATTCTGCGACTGCCGGAAGGTATCACCGAAGATGAACTGCAACGCTGCAAAGCCCGCGCGAAGAGTTCATTGATTATGCAGCAGGAATCGACCACGTCGCGATCGTCGTCATTGGCTCGCGACATGTTTCATCTGGGCCGCGTGGTCACACTTGACGAAATCAACACTCGCATCAACGCACTCACGACATCGCAGGTCCGCGAATTTGCCATTGACTACGCTCCCAAGGCGATGGTGCTGGTGACGATCGGCCCACAGGAACTCGATCCAGCGTGCGTGACGTCGCTTGGATAAGGAATGGTGCTGAATAACTTCCCTCTATGGCAGCGATGCGACATCACAACCCGAAACGTCAGTGAGGGATTCCTTGCGAAACGTCTTATCCCTCGCGAACGCTTCGGGTTGTGAAAACTGAAATCAAAAATCAAAAATCAAAAATCTGAAAACTGATCCCTCTATGAAGTTCCAGCAAACAACACTCTCAAACGGCCTCACCCTGATCGCGGAAACAAATCCGTCGGTCTACAGCGTCGCTGCCGGATTTTTTGTGCGTACCGGATCACGTGACGAAACGTCGGAAGTTTCCGGCGTCAGTCATTTTCTGGAACACATGGCATTCAAGGGAGACGACAAGTTTTCCGCCGACGACATCAATCGCGTGTTCGATGAAATCGGCGCGAAGTACAACGCATCAACCAGTGAAGAAGTCACCATGTACTACGCGGCGGTCTTGCCGGAGTACCTGGAACGGGCGATGGAATTGCTGTCGTCGCTGATGCAGCCGGCGCTGCGAGTTGAAGATTTTGACATGGAAAAGAATGTCATTCTGGAGGAGATCAGCATGTACGAAGATCAACCTTCGTTCACGTGCTACGATCATATTATGTCCACTTATTTCGCTGGACATCCGCTGGGACAGAGTATTCTTGGCACCAACGCCAGCATCACTGCGCTGACCGCCGACCAGATGCGAACGTATCATCGCGACCACTATCATACGGGCAACATCACTCTGGCCGTTGCTGGCAACTGCAACTTTGACGAAGTCGTGGCGCTGGCAGAAAAGTACTGCAGTCGAATTCCAAAAGGCGAGCCCGCGCGTCTATTGCCGGAAGTCGTGTCACCGCCATCCATTTTAACGGTTGTTCGTGACAGCAGTGTGCAGGAGCACATTATGCAGATGGGGCCCGGTCCGAAATGCAACGATTCACTGCGGTTCGCGGCTGAGCTGTTGTCGGTTGTGGTAGGTGATGATTCCGGCAGTCGATTGTTCTGGGAACTTGTGGACCCGGGGCATGCCGAATCAGCAGACCTGAGCTACACAGAATACGACGGTGCTGGAGCATGGATGACATACTTAGGCTGTTCACCCGAAGACGTTGCCGTCAATCTGGAACGCTGCAAAAAAGTCTTCGACGATGTGAATGCCAATGGCATCACTGCGGATGAACTGGAACAGGCTCGCAACAAAGTGGCATCTCGCATCGTCCTTCGTGGAGAACGTCCCATGGGGCGATTGTCTTCATTGGGAGGCAACTGGATGTATCGCAACGAATACCGATCGATCGCTGCGGACCTGCAAACGATCCGCAGTCTGACGCTGCAGGATATTCGTGATGTTCTGGAGCTATATCCAATTACCATGACAACGACTGTTGGCGTCGGACCTTTGAAGGATCTGGTGTAGCGAAGAATAAGGTATAAGTGCTCCCATGTCCCTGCTGGAAGTTGACAACCTGTCAGTAAACTACGGCGCGATTGAAGCGATCCGAGGTTGCTCGCTGCGCGTCGAGCAGGGTGAAATCGTGACGCTGATCGGGGGCAACGGTGCCGGAAAATCCACAACGCTGCGAACGATCTCCGGACTGCTCACGCCCAAAAGTGGATCCATCCGATTTGATGGCCAGACGATTCAGGGACGTGTACCGCATTCGATCACACAAAGTGGACTGATCCATGTACCGGAAGGTCGAGGAATTTTTGCCAACCTGACCGTAGACGAAAATCTGATGCTCGGAGCATATTCTCGCAGTAACATCACTGAGATCATGGCCGATCGCGAAATGGCGTTGGATCTGTTTCCTCGCGTACGCGAACGATTAAAGCAGGCGGCTGGCACGTTGGCTGGTGGCGAACAGCAAATGCTGGAGATCGCTCGAGCCCTGTTGGCACGGCCGAAGCTGTTGATGCTGGATGAACCGTCGCTCGGTTTGGCACCGCAGATTGTGCAGACGATCTTTCAGGTAATTCGACAGATCAATCGCACAGGCGCGACGATTCTGCTGGTCGAACAAAATGCTGCGATGGCACTGCAGGTCGCGCATCGAGCTTATGTAATCGAAGTTGGCTCTATCGAAATGGAAGGGCCAGCTTCTGAACTTGCTGCCAGTGACGAAGTTCGCAAAGCCTATTTGGGTGCTCATTAAGTTACAGTTCTAAGGTTGTGTCCGTGACGATTGAATCAGGCGATCAGTTATCAGGCGATCAGGCATTTGCGTGGACTCTTTCACGACGCAGCATCCCGCGAACGCGATTGCCGGTGCTCATGGGAATTCTGAACGTTACCCCGGACAGCTTTTCCGACGGCGGCCAGTTCAACGCCATAGACACCGCCATCGAACGAGCGTTGCAGATGGTCGAAGACGGAGCCGACATGATCGATATCGGCGGGGAATCAACTCGACCGGGCGCGGAACCAGTCTCGCTGGACGAAGAACTGCGACGCACGATTCCAGTGATTCAAAAGCTTTCACAAACACTACGCGTGCCAATTTCGATCGACACGACAAAGGCTGAAGTTGCTCGCCAGGCACTCGACGCCGGTGCTGAAATCGTCAATGACATTTCCGGCCTGACGTTCGATAAAAACATGCTGGAAGTCTGCCGCGTTGCTGACGCCGGTATTTGCGTGATGCACATTCAGGGCACACCGCAGACGATGCAGCAGAATCCGCAGTATGGCAACGTGGTCACTGAAGTGATTGAGTTCCTGCAGCAGCAGGTCGATCGATGCTTGATGGCCGGCATTCCCGCCGAACGCATGTGCGTCGATCCAGGGATCGGATTCGGCAAAACGGCCGATCACAATCTGGAACTCATGTCTGCCGTACCACAAATTCAGCAAGCTCTTCAGCGTCCGGTTTTGATTGGTCATTCCAGGAAGCGATTTCTGTCAAAGATCCTTGGTCGCCCTGTCGAAGAGCAATCCGCTGGCACGATCGGTGTCGCCATTGCACTGGCTGAACTTGGCACGGACGTCCTTCGCATTCACGATGTTCGAGCGGTCCACGATGCGCTTGTGGCATGGGATGTAATTTGTAACTTCGGTAAAGAAAAGGTTTTATCCTGAAGCCACGCTCTCCCGCAAAACCGGTTGATCACGCACGTTTTAGAAGTTGCGCTATTTGAAGTCCCGTGTGACAAACGGGTCGAAAAGAGGCATGCTTATCATAACCCGACGCGTTAGCGAGGGATCTTTGGAAACGCAACCGGAACGCAAAAACTCAATCCCTCACTGACGTGTCGGGTTGGGATCCT
>JBDNFT010001045.1:0-2946 GCA_041689695.1 Planctomycetaceae bacterium
AGTCCGCAAACCGTGATGGTTGTAGAGCCACCGCATCGCGTTCCGCGTTTCTAAATCGGGCACAGAAACTGCCGCCGTGACGTACTGCTTCAGAATTGGCCAATTCTGTTCGCCGACGTCGTAGGACAACAACCCGTCACAAATGCTCGTCGGACGATCGAGTCGCACGCGCTCGCCGTCAGCCATCGACTGACAAAAATCGTTGGCTGTTTCAGGTTCGACGCCAATAATCGCAGCATCCGGGAAACCATCCGCAATGGCCAGCGCCTGACCGGCCATCAATCCGCCGCCACTGACCTGACACAGAAACTGCGAGACAGTCCGATCTTGCGCTTTCAGCTCTGCCACAATTTCCAGAGCACCAACTCCGTTGCCTGCGATCACGTAACGGTCGTCGTAGGGAGATGCTTGTATTGCACCTTCAACATCAACGATCTCGCGAATCATGCGTTCTCGGTCACCGGTGATGTGATCCTGAGTGATATCGTAGGTTCGAATCTCCGCACCAAATGATCGTGTCAGATTGAATTTCACCACGGGAGCTGTTTCCGGCATCACAATGATGACGCGTTTGTCATATCGCATCCCGGCGAATGCGATTCCCGATGCAAAATTACCCGATGAATGCGCGGCGACGGGGCGCGATCCGATTCGCGGGAGATTATTCGCCATCCAGTTCAGACCGCCCAGCAGCTTGAAGGAACCAGACGGAGTCCAGCCGTAGTCTTTCAACCAGACTCGACGACCTGCTGGCAAACCCAGCTCTTTCTCAAGAGCATACGACCGGGTCAACGGTGATGCGGATAAGTGCTGACGGATCACCGATTCTGCCGCACGAACGTCGTGAATAGTCGCAATGGGAATCGACATTAGAACTCAATCCTTGTTGTCAGGTGATCTACTCAACTCGCAGGATGCGTTCACCGATCAAAATCTGCCCGTTGGGATTCGTCGCGCGGACCTGAATCAGGTGAGTCCCTTTTTCCTTAGCGGTGGTTAAAGTCGCCCTCCAAAGATGTGGGCAGACCATTGGTTTGGCGAGCTTTCTCCACGGCAAATTGTTTGGCAGCAATATTTGTTCTTCATCAAACAGCATTTGAAAAATTGGATCACTTTCACCTATTGTCTTCTGCATCGCTTGCCACTCGCCATCGTTCAAACGCCATTCCACAACCGCGTCAGGAAACGCATTGAACACGTTCGCACGAATTTCCTGAGCCGCAGCGTCAGCCACCGGTACAACTTCCGGAACTGTGATTCGAATCTGTTCATCCGCGCCTCGTCGTGCGGCACGATAGTCCAGCAAGTACTTTGTGCCGTCAAAGTGCATCACTGTGTAACCATTCGGAGTTCCATCCGCGCACATCGTATGAGGAATTCCATGCTCATCCGGCTTTCCGGACCACCACGCTCCGCAAACAGTCACGTTGATCATGTGATGATGTGGCTTCCGACCTTTCCAGCCATCAGTTTCTGTCATCATCACATGTTCATGATGGTGCGTATGACCTGCCAGCGAAATGCAATGCTCGCGAGACTCCAGCAACCGCAACAGTTTTTCGCGTCGTGGTTCGATCCATGGTGTCGATTTGACAAGTGGAATATGCATCATGGCCACTACCAATTGATCCTGCGGCACGTGCTTCAAATCATTTTCAATGAACTCAAGCTGCTTTTCGCTAAGGCCCGAACGGTACAGTTTCTTTTCGCCTTCCTTCATCCAGTGAATGTCATCGATCACCAGAAAATGAATCGAACCATAGTTGAATGAAAAGTAGGCCGGGCCGTAAACTCGTTCGTAAGTTTCGTCGCTGAGTTCATCAGTATCGGCAGCGTAGTTGATGTCGTGATTTCCAATGACGCTGTACCACGGAATCCCAATCTTTCCAATCGTGCGATTCAGGCTGTCGAACAAACTCAGGTCGTCAAACAGAATGTCGCCCAGCGTCACGCCAAATGCCGCTTTGACGCCGACCAGATCTTCCACAACGTCATGAGCGATGTAGTCGATTTCTTTCTGGTCGCGGGGCTGTGGATCGCCAAAGAAGATCACATCAAAAGATGTCGGCTCATCAACATGGTACAGCGGAAAATTGATTTCCGCTGGTAGCGGACCGGTCGGTTCAACACCAGGAAACTGCAGGTCCTTGGGCGACCCAGCGGGCTTATGGATGTAGTAAAACCGCGACAGATTGTCCTTATCTGTAACGACCCGATAGCCGCTCGGCTTGATCACAAACACGATGGAATCGTTATCGACGGCAAGTTTGTATCGCCCACTGCTGTCCGTTTCAACGACGTCTTTGCCATTGGAAACGGATACTCCGGCAAGTCCCGTTTCACCGGCATCCAGCGTTCGATTATCGTTCGCATCAACAAACACAACTCCGGTCGCCGTGTTATCTTCAGCATGCAGAGACGGTGTAGAAGTCACAGCAGCAACGAAGAGAAATGACATCCAAAGAATCGTGGTACGCAACATGAGAAACAGTCTTTCAAGAAACGAACGGGCAGTGTGTATTTGCTGTAGGGTGGAAAAATAACCCACTACTGCAATGAGGTAGGAATTGGTGTGTTTCACCCAATTTCACACGCCTTTGCCGTTGGCACATGTCAAAGCGTGTTACACCGAAGCAATGTACTAACTGGCAAAGGAGTTGTCATCAGAGTAAAACGAACCAGAGGAGCGCATTGAATCAGCGATGGTTCTGTCGAATCCTCCGAGCGGTCGAGGCGCGATACGTGGATAAGTTGCGCTGTCAGGATGTTCATGCAACGCGACGTAGCCACGGCTATGACTTGTTATTTGCAAATTCCGAGACGCTTAGGCAAATCAGTCGGGGAGACTTTGTGCAATTTGTTGCTGTTCAAAAACCGTATTTCAGGAGAATGGTCTTTTTGAGAACTGAGAAACTTGGATTCAGGTCAGCAATTCCCGGTCATCGA
>JBDNFT010001046.1:0-6173 GCA_041689695.1 Planctomycetaceae bacterium
CATGTCATTCGCGAATTGATTTCATCGTTTAACCCGACTCGAAGAGGAGGATGGGCGATCATTGCCTCCTCTTCGAGTCGGGTTAAACGGAAGGGATTCAGGCGGACACTCAATCTTCCAATCGACTGATGCGATAACCGCTGGCGTCTGGCGAAAACAGGTTCTCACGCCAGCGCACGCCGAGTCCCGCGCGGGTTGGCAACGCGATGTGTCCGTTCGTCACTTTGAGCGTATCGTCAATCAAAAGCGGATACACGGTGGCAATGTGCGCTCGAACGCATTCCTGATAGGTGACGCCCGGAGTTGCAGCCGCAATGTTTAGCCCGGCCATTAACGTGAACGGCCCCGTGCAGTCATGCATGAGTGTCGGAATGTTGTACAGTTGAGCCAGCTCAGCGATGCGGCGGGTTTCTGAAATGCCACCGACCCACGTTGGATCAATCATCACATAGTCGGCAGCTCGTGCTTCCAGAACTTGTCGATATTGTTCCCGCGTGACCAGCATTTCACTCACCGCGATCGGCGTCTCGACAGCGCGACGAAAATCAGCCATCGCGGAAACGCTGTCCGGACGCAAAACGTCCTCCAGCCATAACGGACGAAATTCATTCATCGCTCGTCCGATATCAATCGCCGCTGGCAACGCGAAGAATCCGTGACCGTCCAGCATCACGTCCATCTTGTCACCCACACGTTCGCGAATGGCACGGAACGGGGCGACTCCGCGTTCAAGATCGGCCTTTGAAACTCGCAGTCCGCCGGATTCCCGATAGACACTATCGAAGGCCCACAGTTTCATTGCCTTGAAACCGTCGGCGAGAAGTTCTTCCGCCAGATCACCCGGCGCATTCATGCTGGACCAGTTGTCTTCCAGCGGACCCGGTCGTCCCGCATCGCCGTGTCCAGGCCAGCCCGCAGCCGGTCGCTGGCTGCGTGTATTCGCATCGCTCCGAACTCCATAAAACGGACCTCCACAACTATTGTAGACAGGCACCGCATCGCGAACCGGGCCGCCCAGCAGTTTCCAAACCGGCTGCTTACAAAGCTGGCCGAGAATATCCCACAGCGCCAGATCGATGGCACTCAAGGCTCGCAGTTCTGCTCCAACACCACCAAAAGCCGTCATACGTTCGTACAGAAATCGCCAGTGACTTTCAATCGCCGTCGCATCGGCACCGAGCAATCTCTGCGCCATCCAGTCGTGCAGCACAGCGGCGACAGCTTCGGGAATGTAATATGTTTCGCCGTGCCCAATGACCGGTTCACCATCGACGGTTCCGGCATCCGTGTGCAGTCGCAAAGCCAACAGGCCAGACATCACGTGCGATGGCATGACGGTTTCGATGGCCGTGATGATTGGTCCGTTGCGATAGGCGTGTTGCTGAGTTGGCCCGGAGGCGCGATCGACATTTGACATAGCAGGCCCGTAAAGCAAGTGTATCTGAGTTGGCATCCGTATGTAAACACGGCAGGCCAATTGGAAATGATTTGATCTCGCAGTAGGATACATTCGACCGGACCTTGCAGCGAATGAAGTCGCCAAATCGTTGTTGACCGGCGGCCATCGTAGAACCAATTCAACTCTTGTCAGAAAGACAAATCTCATGTTGCCCGTCAGAATCCTGTTGCTGCTGAGTTTCTTTCTCCCGGCGGCGGCGTGGGCTGATGAGCCTCCAATCGCACCCGAATCTCCAGACAAGTTTCATTTGTTTCTGCTCATCGGGCAGTCGAACATGGCGGGACGTGGTGTCGTGGAGGATGCCGACAAAGTTGTGAATCCGCGCGTGCTGATGCTGAACAATCAAGGCCAGTGGCTTCCGGCCGTCGATCCGCTGCATTTTGATAAGCCATCGATCGTGGGCGTCGGATTGGGTCGGACGTTTGGCCTCGACTACTCGGCGGCTCACCCCGACGTGACCGTGGGGCTGATTCCCTGTGCGGTTGGCGGCTCTGCAATTGCGTCATGGGAACCAGGCGGTTTCGATGATGCGACGAAGACTCATCCTTACGACGATGCGATGTTACGGGCTCACGCCGCGCTGAAAGTCGGAACACTGAAAGGTATCTTGTGGCACCAGGGCGAATCGGACTCACAACCAGACCACGCGGCGGTTTATGAACAGAAGCTGCACGCTCTGATTCAGAGGCTCAGAACGGAATTGTCTTCGGCGAAAGACGGTGCCGCAGTAATTCCTTTCGTCGCCGGACAAATGGGACAGTTTGCCGAACGTCCTTGGGATGACGCCAGAAAGCAGGTCGATGCTGTTCACAAGAATCTGCCGTCAGTTGTTCCCGCAACCGCATTCGCCAATTCCGACGGGTTGACGCACAAAGGTGACGAAGTTCACTTTGATTCGGCATCGGCTCGCGAATTGGGACATCGATATTACAAAGCGTGGAAAGACATCGCGGGGGATTGATCCAACGTAGCCATCACGCGACGTCGTGATGAGCCCACGTTCTTTCGCGTCCACGTACCAAAGCATGTCGCCACTCGAAACAGCACACAATTAATATTGCCCAGTCATCGCAACACGGGTACTCGAAGGCTCGTCTCGACGGAGCGAGACGGCTACATTTGCCTTCCTAAACGATAATCTCTGCTTCAATGAAATTCGTGGCGTCAACTGTGTATGCCTTCTGTATTTGATGCAACGTCTTCCAGCGGATTGAATGGTTCGGACTCTCCAAGCCCGGCTGGTCTTGGGGGAGATTCAGTACAGTGTCTTTCCGCATGACCATCGCACGAACTTTTCGAGTTCTAACTTCGCCGTCGCATTCATTGGTCAGGCAAATCAGGTATCGCACAGCGTCGTGTGGTTTGCCGGCCTCTCGTTTGAACAAGCCTTCCGCAAACGTTTCCGACAATTCGTTCAAGACCGCGTTCAGATCGCCTCTGCTTGGTGCCACAGTCAAGCTTTCATTCGAGGCATGATGGAACTTAAACCACCATCGACGGAAATCGTCTGCCCAGTGATCCAGTTGTTTTCCGGATCCAGCAGCCAGGCAACGGCTTTGGCGATGTCATCCGGCTCTCCAAGACGCCCCAACGCATGCATCTGACTGGACATCGCCGCAGATGCTTCGGATTCCCATAGCTTTCGAGTCATCTCGGATTTCACTAAGCCAGGGGCAATTGTATTCACTCGAATGCCACGGGCCGCGTAGGTTGCAGCGGCCGACAGCGCGAGTCCAACAATCCCGGCTTTCGCAGCAGCGATCGCTTCATGATTCGCCAGTCCGATTTTTGCAGCAGCCGACGAAATCAACACAATCGACCCGCCAGTTGGGCGCATCGCCTTCACGGCAGCACGCAACAGGTAAAACGAGGACATCAGGTTTGTCGTGATCGTCTCCTGCCATTCCGCATCGGTCGTCAGGTGCGCAGGTTTCAGCAACACGGAACCAATGCAATTCACAACTCCATCCACCCTGCCGAATTGCTTCAGTGCCTTTTCGACGCAGGCGTCGATCGATGCGGAATTTTCGGCCGTTGCAACCGCAGTCGCACACGAAAACTCTTCCGACAGTTGCTCCGCACCAGCGTCGCTCCGCGCTGACATCAGCAGATTGTTACCAGCCGCAAGCAGTCTCTTGGCGAGTGATTTTGCGACGCAGGAATTGCCGCCAAGAATAACGAAAGTGTGTGTGCTGTCTGTCATCTAAGAATCTCCGGGAGTGGAACATTTTGGCCGTAGGATCGAGCTAAATCAAAGCAGTCTGACCTTCCTGAAAGACTGCAGGATGGTCTTCCATCCATTTCAGCATCGAGAGCGCGTTACCCAGACAACTATGTGTCGGCATTGCGTGTGCTGCCCCAGAGACTGGCATCATCTGCACTGGCAAATACGAAACTTTGTCCTGAATTTCAACACGACGTAAAACAACTTCAAACGTGCCTCGCGAATGCTCGATCAGCAGCGACACCAGCGATGAAGAATCACTTTCCGGGACACCAGCCATTTCATTACCCCTTGACATTTTAAATTCACAATCAGATATCGAACTAGGTTTCATGGTTTTAACATTGACCAGATCATTGAAAGCGTCAGACAACCACGGAAGCTCCAGGCGATTGTGCGAATCCAGTTACTCGCGACAAGGCGCTGATGGACTTTTGGCTGAAAGCCATTGACCAGAGCATCATGACACGGAACCTGCAGGAAAGCCGTTGACACCCAAATCAAAACGACCAGCACAAATCCAACGCCAACAATCAAGCGTGAGACTCCGGCAGGACAAAACCAGAGCAATAGCATCGCCGTCGCCGCTTCGACCAGCATTGGCGGGCCGACAATCCATGACGTCGCGTTATTATGACGCTGTTCATAATTCGAAAAACTTTGTTCACCAACATTTGCGTAAAGCGGGTAATGAACGATCTGCACGAACCAGATTACACCAACCATAAACAATGTAGACGCAACGTTCGCCAGCAATGTAACTCGAACCAGGTTCTCACTCATCGGCGATCCTCGCATCAGATTCTCCCGCGTCACGTTATCACACGCCTCGGCACACACCTTAAACTACCGACTTCCGCCTGTGGTTTGCTGCATCCCACAGCATCAAACCGAATGGTATCCACCACAAGAGATCGTTGGTCAAAATTGTCACGCCAAAGAGCGGCGGGAATGTCCCTCGTGCTAACGCGACGCAGAAACCGATCGGGCCGAAGATCTTGCCAAGCAGCCCCACAAGCACGATCGGCCAGTGAGTTCGCGAGTCCCAAGCCGCAATCAGATACCCAATGCCATAAACACCGACAATCATGCCGACGCACTGCCAGATCTCCGGATAGTTGATCCGTTCGGCACCTGTGAGATCGAAGATTAGATTTGGGAACGCAATCGTGATGGCTCCCCAAGCGAGGTTATAGATTCCTGCAGCGAAGAGCCAATAGGCAGCCCACTTGGGAGATCGAAACGCAACTACCTTTCGGGTTGCCTTTGATCGGTGCTGACTATCGGGATCAACTGAGTTCAAGACGTCCATCTGTGGCTTCGATAACTGCTTCTCGACAATGATCGTCATAAATGCACCCCTGCCGTTCAGACGCAACGACACCCTGCATCCGGAAAATTGATCCAAAAATCCATTGTGCCATCGGTACGCCGATAATGGAAATCGGAGAGCAAGCACGTCGAAAACAAGAAGAGTTCAGGTGCGGACGTCTTCTGTTGACTAACCGCAGCAATCATCAGGCGTTAACCAGCTTTAAGCTCGCCGGATGCAAAGGCAATCGCAAGCTCTAAACCACGTGGCAGATATGAACTGTTGAAAACCAGTTGACTCTTTTAGTCAAGAAAAACACAGAACACCCCCCAACTCCACAAAAACTCCTACATCTCCACGGCACCCAATACTGTTAGGCACGGATTTGTCTGTTCCGGCCAGGAAGTGAGCCAGAATTCCGGCGCCAGTTGAGCCGGATGGGAATTTGGTGATACCGGTCTGGCGGAAGTGGCCGTTAGGATTGGACAGAGGCAGCGTATGGCATGAAAACGTCTCGGAGCCGAGTTAGCGCTCGGCTCCGAGACTTGACCTTTGGGGAAAGCGACTCCCGTCGGCCCATCACAGATTGATCATTTGAACGGCATTGTTCAAGGGCGTCATGCTCCCCGGCGGAGAATTTGTCTGTTGAAGGGGTGCGACTGTTCCTTTCGATCCGCGTTACCCGTTGCAGCGGTTCTGTTCGTGTGAGTGCCGTGACGCGAATCAGCGAGGAAAAACGGTTAGGAGCCTAATTGGCGGCATGGGTAAACTTGCGTGGTCGGCCTCGTTTTCGTAGTGTCGATTCAAGGTTGTATTGACGTGCGGTTGTTTCGACCCAACCGGCATCACCAAAGGACTGGCCCTTGGCGATGCAACGCTTCAACTGCTCTGCCTCCTCTGCCTCCTTTTCGCTCACCACCCGATTCACCCTGTCGAGCCAATTAGGCTCCTGACCCTTTTTCCTCGGCGACCCTTTTTCCTCGGCCTGACCCTTTTTCCTCGGCTCATTGATTCAGAAATGAGCTGCGTCCCCTTTCTTTGCTCGTCCGCTTTCTTTGCTACTAGATGAGCCCCTAGATGGGGGCCCCATTTCGACTCGTGAACCCCGTGATAAGTAGAATGTCCCCTTATTTTCCCCGGCTGGCCTCGATATGCGAGATGCCGAGATGAATGCGCCG
>JBDNFT010001047.1:0-3370 GCA_041689695.1 Planctomycetaceae bacterium
CACAAGCTCACGAGGTTAAGATGAATTTCGTTTTCGGCGGCTGGAACCTTATCGTTTTTTGAGGATCCGTTGTTGAGTCGTGTCTGTAGTTTCCAGACCTGCGAACCACTGGCGTGAAGCCAGTGGGGGTCGAACGCAACGCCCGGCTCCCCAGCCGACCTCGCGTCGGTGGAAGCCTGGTTTGGCAACTATCAGAAACACAAACGCATGACAACAACGCCCCACCGGCTTCACGCCGGTGGACGGCAGGTTTGGCAACTCTACAAGTTTGATCTCATCGATTACGAACGGAGCCATTTGTTGCAGGAAGGCGAGTGGCACGTAATTGCTTCCTACTTTGTTCCGGCAGCCCGGCGTTTCAAAAATGCCGGGCTTCCTTGAATTTGCGACTCGTTCTGTCCAGTGGCGTGCCTGCCAGCTAGAATGAACAACACTCAGACGCGTGACTCTGCCGCACCGAATCAAAAACGAGAGCCTTAATGTCTACACCACTCCTTGAATCCATGATTGTCCCACTAAGCCGCGACGACGCTGGTGCATTGCGAATCGGCCAAACTCGGGTACTTCTGGAACTCGTCATGCGGGCTTGGCATGCCGGAGCAACGCCGGAAGAAATCGTTCAGGCATACGACACACTGCAACTGTCTGATGTTTATGCAGTGGTCGCCTGGTGTCTGAATAACGACACGGTGGTGAGTGAATATATGGCAGGCCGTGAACAGGTTGCTTCCGAAATCCAGAACGAGCTTGAAATCGAGCGTCACGTCCGGAGGGATCTTTTGAAGACGTTGACCGAACGAGCAAAGGATGCGGAGCGGAACCTTGCTGCGGTTGATCAGTGACGAAAATTTTCATGGCGACATCGTGCGTGGCCTGCGACGACGACTGCCTGCACTCGACTTGGTTCGGATTCAGGATGTCGGTCTTGCCGGGATTGATGATCCGACACTACTTGACTGGGTCAACCAGCACGATCGAATCCTGCTCACACATGATCGAACAACGATGCCACTTCACGCAATGCATCGATTTCGTTCTGGATTGAAAGTGGCCGGTATTTTCATAGTGGATGACCGAGCTGCGATTGGAAGTCTCATCGACGAGTTGGCTCTCGTGATTCAATGCAGCGAGCAAAACGAATGGCGAGATCAAGTCGTGTACTTTCCGCTGTCGTAGCGCGAGCATAAGGCACTGGTCGTCATTCAGTTTGTGGATCACCGGTCATGTGCGAAAGTATGGAAGATGAAACGGCCGATCGACTGGTCTCGCTGCAGACAGCCGCCGCTTCCATCCGTCAGAAGCATGCTTTGACAAACCCCAATGAAGCGTGAAGTGCTCCTGACCAAAACAGCGGAACAGCAATGAACGCTGCTGCCGACTGGTACGCCGCACAGAATCCCTCTGTCGCCGCCACATGTTCGTCATCCGCGAACAGACAATTGTCATCTACCAGATTCAACACGTCGCCATGCGTGATGTCACTGCTGTTTCCCCCGTTTGTCCAGTATCCATTGAACGACAAGCTCACGAGGTTACGCTGAATTTCGTGTTCGGCGGCTGGAACCTTTTGGTTTTTCCGATTTAGCCAACGTCGTTATGCGAAGATTTTCTCTGGAAACGAATTGTGCGGCACTGTGCGTTTTAGCTTGCCTTTCGAGCCGCTGACGTGGCAACTGCCGCCCTTCGGTATTTCAATGCGGATCCACTGCTGTCTCGATCCACCGAGGTCGAGAATAGTACCGATCTCTGTGGAGTTGAGAGCACAAACGGTGGTGGTTCCACACACAAGACACAGAAACACCGCATGACCGTTGGTAATCTCTGCGGAAATTCCAGCTATATCGTCTTCGGATAGGGTGTGTTGCCACGGAGAGCGATTGGGTTTTCTGTATTTTACGAATACGTGCCGATCGGTATTTACCAAATAGTGGCCGTACTTTGCGGTTGCACGGTTCAGCGCCTTAAACGACTTATGTTCCACGATCTGGGTGATTGCGGCACCATGAAAAATGTCCTGTTCTTGAATCTGCATTGCGGTAGCTCTATCTGACGGGACTGACTATTTGATGCCGACGAACTAGTCGCACCGAAATTGTAACAAAAACGTTTGGACTATCAAAGGCCCTAGCCCTGCTCTGGGTTTGAACCGCATTTGCGCGGCAGTTTTGCATTTCACTTTCCCGCATCTGAAAGTGCCTTGCTTGCCTTTGCGGCCCACTCCGAAGTTGGAAAACGTCGCACAATTTCACGCAGAATTGCAGCGGGAGCTTCTTGATCTCCCGTAGACAACTTTGCCCTCGCCGTCTGGTAGAGCTGTCTGGGATCGTCATATTCAACTAGAGCAACCGGGTGTGTCGGTGTTACGGTTCTTTGTACCCAAAGGGCTCGGCTTTAGGCGGCCAGTAGCAGTCAATGCTTTTTCAACGATGTCGCCCAGCTCTCGAATTTGCGATTGCGACAGCCTTAAGAACACGCCTGCTTTGCGACGGTCTTTAGGATCTGACGCATAGACCTGCATCTCTTCCAAACCATTTGCGCGGACGTTCAGGGAGAAAGACAGTTCTCCAGCATAAGACGAGATACTTCCGAGTTGAATTGTTACAGTGACATCATCCATTTGAATTGACTCTCAATCTTTAATTGGACGGCAACTGGCCGACATAATCTTGGTGCCGAAAAATCTTAAGGAAGGAGCCACGAAATAGTGACAAAACGGATATCAACTGTCATTCCACGTGGCTGGAGTGATTTTATCACGGGGGTAGGAACTTGCAACGACGACTTGTTCGCCTGTCACACGTTCATCGGAGGCGCGAAATTTGGCAGTAGGAAGCGAAATGTGGCAGGAACCAATGCCAGACATTCTGATTTGCGGGTTAGCAAATTGGTCAGGAACGAATGGCCAAATGGCCCGAAGAGTACCGCTCACTATTGGTTCCTGACCATTTTTCGGCTGCTTGTCTATGAGTGATTCGATGGCGATTGAACCCACCGCAGCTCATCCGGGGTGAGCGGTGGATCGAGCGGAGCGTCGTATTTGACGGAGAGGTCGTAGCGAGCTCGCTGGTAGACGATATCGAAGACATCCTGAAGCGGCACAGAAGAATCTGCGTCCCCGAGCTTGAGCGGAATCGGAATCATGGGCAGCTTGTCACTCAGCGTCCATGCGTAAACTTCACACTTCGGTCGACGTTTTGCGCGGCTGATGATTGCGTAGTAGTCTCCGGTTGGCAGCGTTCCGACAACCGGCAGTCGCATCCCGCCTCGCAGCAGATCGAGCTCCACAAGATGCGTGGGGCTCGACAGAATCTCCTCTCGCTTCATCATGTATTTATCTCGACCATCGCCCTTGCTGCGTTTGTTCGCGGGC
>JBDNFT010001048.1:0-6632 GCA_041689695.1 Planctomycetaceae bacterium
AAAGTAGACCTCACTCTCCGAGTGAGGCAGGCCGCAAAACGCGGCCCTTGGCATTCATCATTCGGAGAGTGATGGCTACTATCATCGCACAGTGGGCGAACACTCGCATGATCTCAGGCTATCAAAAAGAAAAGGGTCAACCATGACAAAGTGGGTTCTGCTGATTGTGATCTCCGTTAGCTCCTGTGCAGCACCTCTCAATGCTCAGGACGCTGCGAGCAAACCACCCGTGCTGCGTGCCGGAGCTGCCGTGATCGATATTACTCCACAACAGTTTCCGCTGAACATGCCTGGCGGATTCAGTGCCAACATGGCTGAACGTGCCCATGACCCACTTCACGCTCGCGCACTGGTGCTGGATGATGGAACGACGACACTGACGATGGTCGTGGTCGATAGTCTTGGAGTCGCCCCGGAAGTTCTGGAAGAAGCGAAAACGATCGCTTCCCAACAGACCGGTATTCCCGTCGATCATATGCTGATCTGTTCGACACACACTCACAGTGGGCCGCAGTCGAACGCCACCCAAGGCTCGGAACCAGAAATTGCCTATCGAAAACTGCTGGTCGATGGTTTAGCGAAGTCGATTGTTCAGGCACACACGGCTCTGCAGCCGGCATCTCTTGGAACGGCTTCACACTCACTGCCAGACGAAGTGTTCAATCGCCGCTGGTTTTTGAAGCCTGGCAAGATGCCGCTTAATCCGTTTGGAAAGCTGGACATCGTCAAGATGAATCCCGGCACCAGCCCCGACGTACTTGATCGACCGGCAGGGCCAACCGATCCAGACCTGACCGTAGTTTCTGTGCAGGACTCACGCCGCAAGCCGCTGGCCTTGTTTGCCAACTATTCACTGCACTACGTCGGTGGCGTCGGGCCTGCTGAAATCTCAGCCGATTATTTTGGCGAGTTTTCGCGTCTCATGCCGTCACGTCTTCGAGCCGGCAACGACTTCACAGCAATGATGTCCAACGGTACTTCGGGTGATATCAACAACATTCCGTTTCTGGTCAATCGACCGCCTCGTGAACCTTACGAACAAATCCGAATTGTCGCGCAGAAGGCAGCCGATGCTGCATGGCTGGCTCAACAGAAAATCGCCCAGCACCAGTCCGCTGTCCGGTTGGGAATGTTGCAACGTGAGATTGAACTGAAGTATCGTCGGCCAACAGACGAACAGGTCGCCGACGCAAAGGTTGCCCTGGCTGCTTCAACTCAGGAAGAAATCAACGGACTGCCGCGACTGGCACAACACTACGCTCGCAATGTGATCCGAGCTGCCGAACGCCAGGAACAGACTTTGATCGTCAAACTTCAGGCGATTCAAATCGGTGACCTCGTCGTCTGTGGAATTCCATTTGAGACGTTTGTAGAAATCGGCCTGGAACTGAAGGAGACCTCACCGTTCCCGCACACCATGGTGATCGGCCTGGCCAATGGTCGTTACGGCTATCTTCCAACCCCCGAACAACATCGGCTCGGTGGCTATGAAACGTGGCTCGGCACAAACCAAGTGCAGGAAGATGCGTCAACCATCCTTGTCAGTAACCTGCAGGAAATGATGGCCGAACTGAAAAACTAATCGTGAATCGACAAGGCAAAATAAACGGCGAGAAACGGAAGATCAGCCAACGCAACGGCTCCGTTATCTGGACGAACGCAAAAACTCTCTGAGCTTTCCAAGATCATCGGCGCCAATCAGATCGACGTTGGCTGCTGTGAGTTCCTGCCAGAGTGCGGGATTTTCTGGCGTAGCCCAGAATCGAATGCGACGTCCTTTGGAATGGACTTGTGCGACAATATCGTGGAGCTTTTTTCGTTCTGCTTCGCTCATCGTGCCGACACCTCGGTAGCGAAAATGAGTTGTCCAGTTGTCGCTGATCAGTGGAAGCAGATCCACAGATTTGTCACTGGCAAGATCGCTCAATCGGCCATCAATTCCGCCTCGCCGTGGTTGAGATTCTTCGATCTCGTGAATTGGCCGATCGCCACTGATGATCACAGTCACGGCTTTTTCTGTGTATTTTCCGTCGTTCGTCACGGAAACCAACGAATCGTACTTCGCCAATAACTCATCGATCGCAGCATAGGCTGCTTTGCCGTTCGTCTTGATATCAACCAGCAGCGTGACCGTTGGGCCATCTTTGTATATCCGGCCATCATTCTGCAGAGCCCGTTCCTGCAACGGCTGAAGATACAGATTTTCGAGCGTGCGATCTTTTGAGACCTGTAGAAAATTGTGCGCGACAAGCAACTGCCCATCCACCAGAAAAACGTCCGCCTCGACACTGGTGAAACCACGATCCAGCGCGTCCAGCAAAGGTCGAGCTTGTTCGTAGTCATTGTGAGCGTGAGCATTCGGCAGAGGTGTTGCGGAAGCAGTTGCGGCATCCGGTCCTTGAGCATTCAGCGCCACACTGACCAGCGACAGCACTACGAGGGTGCATATCGGCCGAAACATTTTGATCATCAATTCATTCTCCGCTGCACACTTTTTGGAATCACACGATCCGCAATTTACAACATCACGTACCGGAAAGCTGACGCATTCCGCTCGCCGGGTGGCCACTACGGCTTCATTCGCAAAATGCGATTGTTGCCCATATCAACAACGTAGAGCCAGCCTTGTTCCCATGTGACACCATGAGGATGACTCAACCGAATCCGAGGATCGCCCTGCCCTTTGCCAAGAATCGTAGTGACCTCGTGCGTCTTCGCGTCCATTCTTCGAATGGCAGCATTGTCGTCATCGGCGATGTAAACGTTGTCCGCATCATCAACGCATAGATGTTTGGGCGAACCAAACTGTGACGTCAATCCAGCCCCGTCCACGAAGCCTTTCGTTCCAGTGCCAGCAACGGTTTTGATCGTTCCATCAGGTAGTACAGCTCGTAATGCGTGACCTCCGCGTTCCAGAATCCAGAGGTTTCCCTGGCCATCCTGAGCAACGGCACGCGGATCAACAAGCGGAGATTGGACTGCAATCTCGCCATCCATTGGCACGCCCTTCTTGCCATTTCCAGCAACCGTCGTCACCAGCCCGGACTTCAGATCCACTACACGAATTCGACGATTGTTGAGGTCCGCGATATGAAGCACATCATTCGTGGGACTGAGCGTGATACACATCACAAAATCAAATGTCGCCATCGTTGCCGGACCGCCATCGCCGCTGAATCCTTTCTGCCCCGTGCCGGCGATGGTTGAGATCACTCCGGTCGCCGCATCCACTTTCCGGACACAATGATTCCAACTGTCTGCAATGTACAGATCACCATTCGGTGTTACCGCGCAATTGTGCATTCCGTTGAAAGTGGCATCGGCCAGTTTTCCGCCGTCACCTTTGTAACTTTTCGAACCATCGCCGCCTGCATGATGCAGTTTTCCTGCTGCGTCGAGTTTATGAACACGGCCACCTTCCAGTTCGACAATCCATAGATCGCCATCGGAATTAAAATCGACACCAAACGGCGATGTCAGCGGACTACTCTTCGAATCCCACGTCCCGCCTTCGGCTACCATCAGTCCGCCAACAACAAATTCAACCTCGCCAGCACACGATGGCGCGATGAACAGCATCGATAGGAACAGACTTGCGAGAAGCAGACGTCTGCACTGGACTGTCTGTTCAGGAATGCGGATTTGATTTCTACCAGTCGTCGTGTTCATTGAAACTCTTTCATAGACATGCCAGCGAAGGATCGTTCGCTCACTTCAGACTCGGACAGTCATTTATCGAGCGATCTAAAGCACCAGCGGCGGAAGCCATTTTAGCTTAACGGCAAGCCGCAGGCGACTGTACTTCTTGAAACGCTGTCGTCTGCAGCGGCGTCAATTTGGCAATTGATGAAGCTGAGTACACATGCGACTTGCCACCTGCTGAGCGCGTCACGGACTCAATTGCTTCTCGGGTTCTCGCGCATAGACCATCACATGCAACATCTGATCAATCACTCGCATGCCTGAAACTTGGTGCATCTGAGACCATGCCTGCTCGTACGGATACACAGTGTATTCTGGGCGTCTGCGTGTTACCACATAATCAACATTGTAAACATCGATCAGTTCTTTCGCGTGAGCGACATCCTGAAATCCCGCTGGCTGAATCACTTGATTCTGTCTCGCGGAGCCAAAATAGGGATACGGTCGCTGATCAAAGACCAGAATCGTGCGGCGATCAGCGAAACTCGAGTCGAGTGGAATCACTATACCTCCATTGTATGCCCGGAAATGAGCGGCCAGACCTGTATGCCAGGAATTCGAAAGCCACGCAGTCGCGATCATCATTGCAGCCGTTGACAATGTGATCACGGAAATCTGTTGAAAATGTGTTTTTCGGTAGAGGCTACTGAGGATCCATCCCACAGCCAGACAATCCATCGTCAGCATCGCCAACATCAATGGTTGGGTCTGATCCTCATGATTGACACACAACCGCATCCACTGAATTCCGACTGTCGTCAGCAGCAGAATTCGAAACAGACCGACGGCTCGATTCAGATTTGCGATGAAAGTCACCCCGGCAATGACCGACATGGACAAAAAGCAAAGCCCGTAGCGAACCGGTGTATACGCCCAGAGCAAATGATTCAGCGATCCAGGCTCATCTTCCACGCAGAACGGAGTCACAAGCCAAATCAGCAGACAACCGGCTACCGCAGCGCCAAGGAGACAAACTCGGTGAATGGAGTTCATACCAAAAGAAGACGCACGCTTGTGATAGGCCGTTATCAGTAACCCCGTCAGGGCAAACGGAATGAGTGCAATACAGATCGTGTGCAGCGGACCACACTCTCGCCAAACGGCACCAGCCAGGGCTTGAAGTACGAGCGGACTTTCGTTTCCAATGATCGTTGTCGACCAAAGATTCGGGTACGCCATTTCGCCAGCAGGCTCTGAGGCTCCCACCGGATACAATGAGAAACCGGTGAACCACCAATTTCTACCGTACCAGTAAATCCAAAACGGTGTGCTCCAAAGACAGCCCAGCATAAGAGATTTGAAGGCCGAGACGACACCGTTCTTCAGGACGCCACTGAGCAGCAGCAGGCACACAGCCCCGAAGGCATATCCCAATGCGAAATGTTTCGTACCGGCGAGCAGACCGACCGAGACTCCAACCAATGCAATATAAATTCGCCCAGATTTTTGGTCAGCGGGCAAGTGATCTTTTAGTATCCAGGCGAGTGCTGCGGAAAAACAACTGACGACCATTAGATCATTGGACGCATCTATGGTCTCATGCACCGTCGTGTACACCGCAAGAACTCCGGCGGTACCGATGTATTGCAGGCTTCCCGAAACTCCCAGTGCTTGAAAGATCGCCAGCGTCGCAAAGCCCCACAGTACGACAACCGGGACATTGTTGAGCGGGACAAAGAAATCTCCCGAACAGCCTGCCGTCGCCCATACGCCAAGCAGTTCACTGTTGGCCGGAAAGTACCAGCGAGCACACTGCGGAACATACAGCGAACCCGTCTGCAGCCAACTGTCGATCAACGGCATGTGATACCACAGCGAATCGAAATCCTTTGGAAATTTCAGCACTCCGTTCAACACAGAATGCACAAGCAAAACGGTCATCGCCGCATAGCCCGCCCAGCGAGCATACACGTCAGACCGCGTAAGATCTTCGGCGACCGGAACACTGATCGGCTTTCGAGTCGACAAAGACCTCACCGCAAAGACCAATATCGCGCCCGCCAGAAACTGTTGACGAAAAGCAGTCAGCAGGCCCATCGCTCCCAGTAACGTGCCTGACAAAATCAATGTCGCAACGAACAGCAGGGAACAGAACAGTCCGCAATGAAGATTGTCTTCCCTCGGAAAAAAGCGACGATGCAAACGTCGCAGGGAGATCACCATCACGGCATTGGCAACCAGCCAGATCCCCGCCGCAAAAGCATCAAGGATACTCATTCGCCAGAGTAGTGAAGCAGTCATCAAGAATTGTTCCAGCAAGGCAACCAGTGGAAGAATGCGAACGCGATGGCAACCTTAGTGTTTCAGTACACTCATGGAGAACATCGCAGCTCTGGTATGCTCACTATACCCGCCACACGCGAATGCGTCATCCAGCGAAACGGCGATGCTCAGCAGTTCCGGAACCGGCGTTCGCGTGCGAGACAGCAGCGCCTGCGTCTGGCGATCATACAGTAGCAAATCGCCGCTTTCCGTCGCCGCGAGAATCTGGCTTTCTTTGGCACAGAACACAGCATCCCGCACCGGAGACTGACAGCGAATCTGAAACGTGGTTTCGCCCGACGGATAGTTCCAGACCGCAACGAAATGATCACGACCGCAACTGAGGACCGATGTTCCATCCGCAGAAAATCGAATCCCTTTCAACTGGTCCCGGTGCTCGGAATACACATCGCTGACCGTATCACGCGAAAGATTCCACGCACGAATCACACCATCCACACAACCCACCAGCAAGATCGACTCGTCCGGCGTCAACACACAACATTCGGCCACCTTCTGGCACGGCTTCCGTCGGATCAACTCACCCGTTCGCAGATCCCACTCGCTCAGCGTCGAGTCCCAGCCGACGGCATACAATCTTTCACCGGAAGCACTTATTACCAATCCATTAATGCTGTCCTTGTGAGCCTCGAACGAACGGATCTCAA
>JBDNFT010001049.1:0-1706 GCA_041689695.1 Planctomycetaceae bacterium
ATCCAGGATCAACATTTCCGGTTCGTGAATGACGGCCACAGCAAGCGAAAGACGCTGACGAAGTCCCAGAGGCAAAGAATCCGCTTTCTGATTTCGATACTGTGTCAACCCAAAACGACCAACGAGTTCTTTGATCCTTTCCCGCGTCCTGGTCGTCGATAGGTGATAAAGACGAGCATGCAATTGCAGGTTCTGCTGGACGGTCAATCCTCCATAGAACGAAAACCCCTGGGACATAAAGCCAACGCGGTAGCGAGTCGCCGTGTCGTTGGCATCCACCTCCTTGCCCCACAGCCATGCCTTGCCCTGCGTCGGCGGCAACAGGCCGGTCAGCATCTTCATCGTGGTGGTCTTGCCGCAGCCGTTCGAGCCCAGGAATCCAAAAATTTCCCCGGCCTCGATTTTAAAACTAACGGGATCGTTCATCGTTTGTACTTCATCTGCGACAGGTCGTCGGGAAACAGACGATTGAGTTCTGGCGGCCAGACAACGGAGTCGTCGATCTTCACATAGGCTACACCGCGAATGCCCGATTTGATTTTCTCGATATGCTTGATGACTTGTTCGTGTGGCACTTGCACCTTGATACGAAACATCAGCTTGTCACGCTCTGCCTGTGTCTCCACTTGCTTCGGCGTAAACTGTGCTTCCGGCGACACGAACGTCACCGTTGCAACACCCGCGTAACCAGGAGCAACATCAAGCACAATTCGAGCTTCGGCACCAATGGATAGCCGAGTTGCGTCCTTGGCTGGCAGGAAAATTTCCATGTAGATATCACTCATGTCCATCAATGTCAGCACCTTCCCGCCAGCAGCGAGAACTTCCCCATCCTCAGCCAGTCGATACAGTACTCGACCGATGGTGGGTGATTTCAGTTGAGCGTCGGCGATTTGAACTTCGGTTTGTTTGACGGAGGCCTGCGCTGCATCAGCCGAACGCTTTGCGGTATTGACCGACGCTTCGGCGGCCGTTACTGAAGCTTTAGCAACTTCACGTGAACTCTACTTCTGATCATATTCCTCTTCAGAAATCGCACGTTGTGCCAGCAGTTTTTCTGCGCGATCAAGAGTGCTTTCGGCGAGATTGAGTTCACTACCGCGCTGCAGCAGGACTGCGTCCGCCTGAGCGATCGCTTGTTGTGCTTCTGCCAGGTGGGCTTGCGCCTGCGCTAGCGCTGCTTCCAACTCGAGCGTGTCCATCTGCACCAGTAATTGATCTTTTTCAACCAGATCGCCTTCGTGAGCAAAGACGCTTTTCACTCGACCGGCCTATTTGGTCGCGATATCAACTTGAACCGCTTCGTTCCGCCCGTTGCCAAAAGCGATTCCCTCGGGCAGCGGTGTTGATTGCTGAGCGAGCCACCATTGCCAACCGAAGTCGCCTCCGACGGCGACAGCCGCCACCATTGTCACTCGCACAATTAGTCGATTGGGTTTCTTCATGTAATTTGCGGCTTTGGTATGTACAAAGCAGTGAGGCAATGAACGTCTGCAAGAACTCTCCGTCTATAGACGCCCTTGAAATGGTCTGAGGTTCGTTGTGCCGCTTCAACGGAACTGGCTGACTTCACGAATGGGTCACCTGTATTTGGGGCGAGTTCGGAGCGAGTTCGGCTGCATTTCGGTTGAAAAATCGTCACCGCGCGAGACAGTTTCCCATGCTGTGAATTTTTTTCCATCTGATCGAACATCCGATAATGAACC
>JBDNFT010001050.1:0-2273 GCA_041689695.1 Planctomycetaceae bacterium
AATTCGGCCATGCCCTCGCTGACTTTCAGCACGACATTACCCACGAAGCCTTCGCAGATGATCACATCCACGTCGCCGTGGTAGACATCGCGGCCTTCGACGTTGCCAATATAGTGTGACTTGACAGGGGAATTTACGAGCAGCGCATGTGTCTCTCGATACAAATCCGTCCCCTTGCCCTCTTCGCTGCCGATATTCAGCAATCCGATACGAGGCGACTTGGCACCCAGGATCTCGCGTGCATACACAGAAGCCATAAGTCCATATTGAGCAAGATGTTCTGCACGCGCGGCTGGATTTGCCCCTACGTCCATGAGGACGCAGGAACCCTTGGCCGTCGGCAATCGCACTGCGATGCCGGGCCGTTTCACGCCCTTCAGAAAAAGACGAGTTTTCAAGCCAGCAGCGACAACAGCGCCAGTGTTTCCGGCACTGACAACGGCATCAGCATCGCCGGCTGCCATGAGCTGCCAGCATCGCGCGATCGAGCAATTAGGCTTCTCACGCAGCGCGGTAGTGGGCTTCTCTTCCATCCCCACCACACCATCGGATTCGATGATTCGGATGGAGGATGGCAGAAGTCCGACTTTAGCGATTTCGTCGTCCAGCCGTGCGCGATCACCAACCAGCAGGATTGCGAGTTTCGAATTTCGCTCGACCGCCTCAATTGCTCCAATGATATTGGGGCCAGGAGCGAAGTCGCCCCCCATCGCATCTAAGGCGATCCGCATTCGCGTTATTCCTCAACGTCAACCAATGTGCGACCCATGTAATAGCCACATGTTGGGCAAATGACGTGAGTTGGCGTCATGGTACTGCATTGAGTACACTTCGCCAGTTGACGCGGCTTAATTGTGTTGTGACTGTTACGCTTCCGCGAACGAGCCTTTGACTGCCTTCTCTTTGGTACGGCCATGACACTTCTTCCAAACGCATTCGTTTTGCAAAACTAAGCACAGAACTCACCGCCGACCAGAGTCAACGAATCCAGTCCCAAATCAAACTGACTCAACCGTAAGTCAAATTGACAAATGTGCAGATGTTTGCGATGAGAATCGCGAATGGTGTCAAACTGACTGCCGCATGTCAAGAATGACTGAGGGCTTGCTTCGGGAAATCGCAGGACCGACGTTGTTTAATCGATCCCAATTGACCAGAGTTCTGCGATTGAGGCCATTCTGCGATGTGCGGTGTTCGAAATTTGGAATCTCAGAACTGAAACTGCGAGTTAAAAAATCAACATGACAGACTACGAAAAACTCGGCCAGTTTTATTTGGGAAGAACACACGACCTGAGAACCAACGTCACATCAGCCGATCAGTTGTTGATGTACGAATCCAAAGATCTGACCACGCACGCGGTCTGCGTCGGCATGACGGGCAGCGGAAAAACGGGTCTATGCCTTGCGCTGCTCGAAGAAGCCGCGCTCGATGGAATCCCGGCTATCTGCATCGATCCGAAAGGCGATCTCGGAAATCTGATGCTGACGTTTCCAGGTTTGCTGCCTGCCGACTTCGAACCGTGGGTGGACGCTCAGGAAGCCATGCGAAACGGAATGACGACTCCCGAGTTCGCAAAGAAAACTGCCGACATGTGGCGAAAAGGACTTGCCGACTGGGGACAATCTGGCGAGCGCATCCAAAAATTCCGCGATCATGCCGAAGTTGCTATCTACACGCCCGCCAGTAGCGCGGGGCGACAGATTACCGTGCTGAAATCTTTCGATGCGCCGAACGCACAAGTCCTCAATGATTCCGAGGCCTTTCGCGAACGAATTATGTCAGCGGTCTCCGGATTGTTGGCTTTGCTGCAGGTCGATGCTGATCCCATTAACAGCCGTGAACACATTTTGCTGTCGACAATCTTCGATTCATTCTGGCGCAGCGGTCAGAACATCGACATGGGTGCCCTGATTCGATCAATCCAGGCTCCACCGTTCAACAAAGTCGGATTCCTCGATCTGGAATCGTTCTATCCGCAGAATGAACGCTTCAAGCTGGCGATGACGCTGAACAATCTGCTGGCGTCGCCGAGTTTCGCGGCCTGGCTGGAAGGCGAACCGCTCGACATCCAGAAGCTGATGTATACGCCAAGCGGTAAGCCTCGCCTGGCTATTGTTTCGATCGCGCATTTGTCTGATCAGGAACGCATGTTCTTTGTCACGATTCTGCTGAATGAAATGTTGTCGTGGATGCGAAGCCAGACGGGCACGTCCAGCCTCCGCGCGTTGTTGTATATGGACGAAGTCTTCGGCTACTTTCCGCCCACCGCC
>JBDNFT010001051.1:0-6635 GCA_041689695.1 Planctomycetaceae bacterium
GGCGATGTTCGTCGAATGACCGAGGCCTCGTCGGCAACAAACTTTACGGAATTCCGCCCGCCCGCCGATCCCGCCTACGATCAGACGGAAGAAGATCCATTCTGGCAGAAACACGTTTTTCGATCCGACGGCAGGCGGCGAGTCGTCAAGCATCAGCCAAATGGCGATTGTCACTTTCTGGGGCCGCAGGGCTGTACACTTGCATCGACCGTCCGACCACTCATTTGTCGGCTCTACCCGTTCGACTACACTGCAGATGGACTCAAAGAACAACCTGCTGGAGGATGTCCTGTGGAATTGCTCCGACCTCAACAGAAATTGCTGCAGGTCCTGGGCATGGACCGCGGTCAGGCTGAGCAATATCGAGCTCAGTTGTATGTTGAAATCGTAGAACACGAAGACACGAACGCGGCATCTGAAAGCGCAGCGGCATGAAAATCGGACTGACGTACGACCTGCGAGACGCCTATCTTGCCGAAGGCTACGACGAAGAAGCGACTGCGGAATTTGATCGAGCCGACACGATCGACTCGCTCGAAAACGCCATCCGCGCGATGGGCCACGAAACTGATCGTATAGGCCACGTGCGACAACTTGTCGCGCGTCTTGCTACCGGTGATCGTTGGGACCTCGTCTTTAATATCTGCGAAGGACTGCACGGCATTGCTCGCGAGGCACAAGTTCCTGCGCTGCTGGAAGCGTACAACATTCCATGCACGTTTGGTGATCCGGTCGCGATGGCGGTGTGTCTGCATAAGGGCCTGACGAAGACACTTGTCGAAAAATGTGGTGTGCCAACACCACAGTTCGCCGTTGTAGAAACGATGGCCGACGTGTCGAAAATCAATCTGCCGTTTCCACTCTTCGCCAAGCCGATTGCCGAAGGGACCGGCAAAGGTGTGTCGCCCGCATCTTGTATTTCATCACCCAGCGAATTGCATGACGTATGCAGAATGCTGCTCGCAAAGTTTCGACAGCCAGTGCTGGTGGAAACGTACCTGAGCGGTCGAGAATTCACCGTCGGAATTCTTGGCACCGGCGATGCGGCGCATGTTCTCGGCACTCTGGAAATCGTGTTGCTGTCCGACGCCGAACCGGGAGCGTATTCCTATACCAACAAAGAACGCTGCGAAGATCTGGTTCGCTACGATCTTGTCAGACCTGACAACGATCCAGAGGTCGCAGATGCCGAACGCATCGCTCTGATTTCATGGCGCGAACTCAACGGTCGCGACGCGGGTCGTATTGATCTGCGATCTGACGGGAATGGTTGTCCGAACTTCATTGAAGCAAATCCTCTGGCTGGTTTGCACCCCGAACACTCTGATCTTCCGATGCTCGCCACCAAAGTCGGCATGAGCTACAACGAACTGGTCCGCCAGATTGTTGAATCTGCTGAGAAGCGAGTTTGAAGCAATTGGTGTTGAGTGTCTGGACGGGTCTGGAGACCCGTCCTACGGAAAGGCTCGTGTTTTCGAACGCGGCCGGGTTTAGATGCCGTACCCCAATGGCCTGAACTTCTCTGCCACATCGGTCAGTTCTGTCAATCGTGCAATAACGTCGTCAGAACAGTCCGCCGTTTCTCCCGAATTTACACGACGCCGAAGCCATGTCACGGGACTTAACAAAACCGTCGATGCATCGAATGCTTGCAGCAGACGTCGTTCGCTTGCGTTGAAAGCACGCAGTCTTTGAAATTCCTCGACAGCCAATTGAATCTTTGCGTTGTCAGCACCGTACCAACTGCGCAGAAGCCGAGCGACATCTAACGCGACATGGTCCGACCCGGCAGCGGTCAGATCAATCAATCCTGTGACGGAGCTATCTGTAAACAACACGTGAGCTCGCCACACATCGCGGAGCACAGGTTGCAGGCGGAAATCCATGGCAGCGAGTTCTTTCAGCGAACGCTGCAGCCAGGGAAGCCATGTTTGAAGAATGTTTAACACTCGAGTTGCCAGGCCGCGAAAACGTTTGTCTGGATCGTTGTGGAGACTCGACTTCAGCGTAACCAGTAAATCGCGATGAAGATCGTTCACGATGCAATACCTCCGCCGGGATGCTGGAGAAAAACTCGTCTTGTTCTGAAACCACACGCCTAAGCCGAGAGCGTCTACAGATTCCGCTGCCAGCCGATGAAATTCATCCAGTGCCCGAAGTGCTTCTGCTAAATGTGCGGCCGTCATTTCATGGCCGGCTCGGGAAGCCCCGGACATCCACGGTTCCATCTGCCAAAAGTTGTTTTCGATCTGCAGCCATGACATAGCTAAAGCATCAGTCCCAGGTTTCGTCAGCATCGGCACCGCAATTATTTCGCAACCGCGTTGAGATATCTCCCAAAGCAGACGATGCAGTTCAATCATTCGTTCGGTTGGAATAGCGATCGCTCTTGGAGTTCGGCGAACTGCCAGCTCACGGCCGTCATCAGTCGTCGCGTAAAAGACGGCCGCGCCGCTGAAGCCACCGCTGACGATTGTCGCATCACGAATCGAAACGTCGAATGCGCTTTGCACAAAATGTGGAATAGTTGGTTCCTGAAAAAGCATTTATATTTCACGCTCCTCAGCATCAACCAGTATCGACGTTTCAGCCACAGAATCCGAGGGAAGCAGCGAAAATTGACTCAGCCGTTTCAAAACTTCCGTCATCTGATCTTCTGTTTCTGTGTCAGGTAACTGGGTTTGAAGTATTTCCGTACTGCCTCCACGAACAGCAGCTACTGGAATGCCGTTAACAAACGCCACGCGGTTGCTGGCCGTTCGAGGAACCCGATCATGCTTCGTCAGCACTCCGACGAGGTTAAGCGGATCAGCAGCGTTGATGACAACCAATTCGTGCTGAGGCGATTGCGGGACCTCGTCACGAATCTGTCGCAGCTTTTGCACGGTGTCGGTCAAGGCGAACTGTTCGCCAGCGACGCCCGTAATGAATCGACCCCCTCGGATTTCGCCGCGTGCTTCCAGTCGTCGAAACACCTGCAGTAACTCAAACCACGCAGGTGCTCCGTCTTCATTCTGTAACAAATCACGGAAGACGATGCCCCAACGACGAAGCAACTGCCAAGCCCATTCCGTGTTGATTTCGCTTGAGGCAATAGAAGGCGACACCGCTTCCGTGTCGTCCGTAACTTTCTCTCGCCGCGCAATTGACCAGCGGCCAACAGGAGTACGTATGACGCGAATCCGTTCCGCGCGGCCGCGATTGGATCGACGTGATGACGTTGGCTTTTCAGTCACCAGACTCCGCAATCCGGAAAATCCGTCCGCCGTAATTAAGCCCCGCGCGACCAACTCGCCCAGAGCGTCATCAAGATGATCGTTCAGCATTCGCGTCTCAACCTGCAGATCCGTGCCGAACATCGCACCGCGCGACGTGAGGATTTCCAGAAGCTGCGTGGCGGGACTACTAAGTCCCGCAAACTCAGGATTCGGCGCACGGTCTGCCAGCCATCGCAGATCTTCGCGCAAATAAATCGACATCGGCGCGATTCGCGTCAGGCTGGCCATTGGACGCGACTTTTCCGGATTTCGCGGCGGCGGAAACAATCGCATCCAGCCGACTTCGCCCGTGAGACACAGCTCATCCAACCATTCGGTGCGGTAACTGGCAATTCGCAGTGGCAGGATGTCGCGTTCCCATGCCACCGACGGAATATCCAGTCCCTGAAGTTGGCCGATCGCTTCGAACAGACCGTTCATTCCTTCGCGACGATGTGACTCTAAGACTCCGTGATGACGAAACAAGAATCGCATGAAGACATCAACGGAGACCGGTTCAATCTGTCGCCGCAAGCCATCCATCGTCAGTCGATGAATGCGCGCTAGTAACCGTCGATGACACCATTCGATGGGTTGCGTTTGCTGGGTTTCCGGTAGGTCCATTCTGCCGGAATGGACTTCGCGGCTTGCCGCGACCTGCGACCGATTGTTGTCGCTATCAGAATAACAGGGCGACGTTTCCTGGACGTTCGCGACCGTGTCGTTCGAGCTTTGCTCGAAAGTCCTTTCCGGCAGAAAGGACCTACCAGACACAGTCCTTTCCGGCAGAAAGGACCTACTCGTAAATCTGCCGCGCAGCACCACGCCATCGCCTTCGAGGGATTCTAGCGCGGCATCGGCTTGACTAACCGTAATCCCGATCCGTCGTGCGGCGTCCTCGGTCGTTACTGGCCCACAGATTTCCAATAGACCGCGAACCATCGCCACGCGTGCTTCGGTATTTTCCCATTCAGACTTCACACCCAACGGGACATCAACCGCCGGAGCCAGCACTGCATCAGGAAACGCCGCCAACACTGCTGGAACACGCTCAGTCGCCGCCCACGCCCACACGGAATGCGGAGCATCGTCGCTTGCAAATCTCGCCGAATACGTCACCAGCGTCGCGCGACCGGTCTTCACAAGTTCAGCAAACTCAGAGGCCCACTCGACACCTTCTGCAACGGGCAACACAATGCGACTCAACAATGTATCGTGCAATTCATCCGCATTGCGTACCAGCGGCTGAGCCTCCGTAACCACCTGCGCGATCGCCGCTTCGTCCAATCTTCCAAGATCTCGCACATCGTCGATCGACAAAGATCGCCTGGTCGCCACAGCGCGGGCTCGACGTTCGGCCGCTTCGCCACCATCCAGAAATGCGTATTGATTGGCGTTCAACAGTTCGTAACTGAATGGCGATGGTTCACGCGTGTCACGGGCGAGGAATTCGATCTCGCCTCGTTCAACGGCGCGGAACAATTCCTTCAATGCCTCCATGTCATGTGCTTCGTGCAGACAGTCGTCCATTGTTTGCTGCACAAGCGGATCGTCGGGAAGTTCGATATCTCCCACAACGTTTTCCTGGCAGCCTGTCAGCTTGGGAAACACGGCCGTCAGCAAGTCTTCGCTACGAAATCTCTGCAAAGCCGGTGGGACTTTTTTGCCGTTGCGACTGCGCGATATCTGCAGCGCGCGAGTGGCATTCCAGCGCCAGCGGTTCAGAAAAATCGGGACGATCAGAATGGCTTGCTCAAACATCGCCTGTACATTGTTGGCGTTGAGCATCGGGAACATGCTTTCCAGTGGAAAGCTGTGTTGCGGTCCCAGGGAGAGCACGATTCCGTCATCATCAGCGTTCGCCTGCAATTCAAAATCGAACGAGCGGCAGAATCGCTTCCGCATCGCCAGGCCCCAGGCTCGTGTGATACGAGTGCCAAACGGAGCGTGAATTACCAGTTGCATGCCTCCGCTCTCATCGAAGAATCGTTCAAAGACGACTCGACGACAAGTGGGCAGCAATCCAATCGCGGCCTTCTGCGCGGCCGCATACATCACCACTTGGCGCGCGGCGTCCGCATTCACACTTGTCTCAGCAATCATCCATTCCTGCGCGGCCTCAAGATCGACAACGCGGCGTTCGAGTTCTTCACGAAGATCGGACACAGCATCAGACAACTCGACAGTTCTACCCGGCGCTTCGCCATGCCAAAACGGAATCGAGGGCGGCGCACCGCCTGCGTCGGAGACAAACAAGTCGCCGCCACGAAGATAGCGAACTCGCCACGACGTATTTCCAAGGACGAAGATATCACCGGCAGCAGTTTCCGAACCGAAATGTTCATCGACAGTCCCCACGGTGACGTGATCCTCTTCGGTGATCACGCGAATTGAAAACACTTCCGGAATCGCGCCCGCGTTCGAAATCGCCGTCAGCCGTGCGCCGGGGCGAGCCCGAAGTCGTCGCTGTACTTGATCGTGATGCAGGAAGACGCGACTTCGACCAGCCGACGGCGTGAGGCCTTCGCTGAGCATCGCAATCACACGATCAAATGTTGATCGTTCCATGTTGCGGTACGGTGCGGCGCGGCGACACAGGGCGAACAGTTCATCAGAACCCCATTCCTGACAAGCGACTTCCGCCACGATCTGCTGAGCCAACACATCAATCGGTGCGACGGGGATCGGAATGGCGTCGAGATTTCCCTGACGGATCGCTCGAATCAAAGCCGCGCATTCGATGAGTTCATCGCGAGTCAACGCGAACAGACGGCCTTTGGGAACTAAACCCAGTGCGTGGCCGGAACGTCCGACGCGTTGCAAAAACGTCGCGATGCTGCGCGGCGAACCGATTTGTAATACAAGATCGATGTATCCGATGTCGATGCCCATTTCGAGCGACGCGGTGGCGACGACCGCTTTCAGTTCGCCAGTCTTCAAACGCTGCTCGGTGTCCTGACGGTGTTTGTAGGCCAGCGATCCGTGATGGCTGCTGATCGCGTCTTCGCCCAGAATCTCGCTGAGCTGATGAGTCAAGCGTTCGGCCAGTCGCCGCGTATTGACGAAGATCAAAGTGGCGCGGTGTGAGTTGATGAGTTCCACGATTCTCGCGTTGATTTCGGCCCATTGTTCGTGCATGCAGACGGCACCGAGATCGCTGTCTGGCGTTTCGATGGCGAGGTCCAGCTGCCGCTGATGGCCGATGTTAACGATGATCGGTGGTAGCCGAAGTCGTGAGACTTCAGATGAATTGTCGGCGAGATCCGAATTCTCAAAAATTCGGCTACAGCAAGGATCGACGCCGACCAAAAACTCCGCGATCTTATCAATCGGCCGCTGAGTGGCCGACAGCCCGATGCGCTGCAACGGGCGCGGACA
>JBDNFT010001052.1:0-3528 GCA_041689695.1 Planctomycetaceae bacterium
CCTGAAAGACATTCCTGTGCTGTTGGTGAACTCTTCCGGAAATTGGGCACTACCTGGCTTTTTCAATTGTTTCGCTGCGTCAAAAATCTGAACGATTTTCGTTTGATTCTGTCCCTGCGTCACAACCACAAGTTCAATCCACTGAATTCTTTGCTCGACCTTCGTCACCAAAGACAATATCTCAATGTTTCCAAGGCCTCCTTTCTGCCCACCGATAATAAGTATTTCCGCACCGGGCATGTTGAGTGCTTCGTTAAACAGTATTTCTTTGCCCTTATCAAGAAATGGCTCCTCGACCTCACCAATTGCCTCCTGCGTCGATGCAATGATCTCCTGTACGTCGGGCATAAGTGTATTCAAGCCTCCGGGGTTGATCTTTATATGTTTAATGTCAAGACCTAATCGCAGCGTATCGATAGATCCATTTTGACCAACACGACCTATCGAATCCTCACCCAAAACCCTGGTCATGCCGTCTTCTACCGGTGAGGCTTCTTTTCGCATTATTGAAGTTAATCCCGACGACAAGATCCATGTGCCTTGAAAGGTACCCGGTACCGCATCTGCGACAGCAAAATCAACAGTAGTTGCAATGGCCAGCGTCACAAGCAGATTAGTAAAAAGACTTTTCATAATTGATTCCGCCGTTTTTTTAGAAGCAAAAATGAATTAAATTTCGTTTAGCCGCCAATGTGGTAACCGTTCACAGAATGGTCGTTGGCTGGGAGTGATGCCATCTGCTTATTGATTTAGCTGCAGCCACTGGCGATCATTCCCCTATTCTTCATAGCTTTTCCGACGTACGTCAATGACTCTTTAAGTAAGGCGATACGGTACTTGAAGGTTCCCGTACTTTCAAGCAAGCTTTCTGCAACTGGGATGGGCTGTATGTCATTTTTCGCTGGTGCGTTTCGATCTGAAATTGGTTAAGTAGGGGATTTGCGAGAGTGGATTGGAGTGGGAAGCGTCTGTGCGGTTTGGCTATTCGGAATCTGATTCAGGAGGATCGGCCATGTACGGCCGTGAGACATAGTTCGGAGGCAAAATGCAGATGTGGCCGAAGGGGGGCCACTGAAGTTTCAGATGATTCACGCCAACTCACTATTTGCAGATCGGAGACGCGGCGACAGCTCTGCTGGCTCTGAATAAGCAGCTCCCGGTGGACTCCAGCCACGATCGAGAACTGGTCGAAGCATGGGCAAAGCAAACGGGGCTGGACTGTTGGTTTGAAACGAAAGATCGGTAGATGGCTCAGGAATTTTCGTTCAAGCTGGAATTCGACGACTTTGATCGCTCATTACTTGGCACCCCGCAAACAGCCCCGGATTCTGATGACTTCAAATCCGGGATCGCAAACTTCTTTGCTCAGCAGTTTTTCGGGTTCGGCGGCAACGCCCGAGTCATCATTGATGACAGCAACCGAGTGATCGAAGTGTTGTGGACGAAGGACAAGGACTGGAAAGATCCGAAACAGAGAGCACTTAACCTGCTCAACGTCGGGCAGATCAAACAGGCTCTGCCGATGCTCACGACGCTCTATCATCAGGCCCCGAGCGACGTGGATACGCGGTATCGTCTGGGACTGGCCTACAGTGAACTGGGACAGTATCAGCGAGCGGCCGAGTTTCTCGAAAAGGCTGTGGAGCAGGCTCCGGGACACGTCCATGCATTGGTGGGACTTGGTGTAGCTGAAATCGCGGCCGGGAATCTGTTGATTGCGGAGGAATGGCTGAAGAAGGCCATTGCGATTGAACCCGATAATCGATGGGCGCTGAGGAATCTGGCTGGCACACTGATGAAGCAACGGCGGATTGATGAGTCGCTTGCGGCGGTTCAGAAATGCCTCGCTGTCGCTCCCGATGATATCGCCATGATGATTGCTTATGGCGATTGCCTTGCCGAATTGGGCCGAGGAGCCGAATCAGAAACTCATTATCGCATGGCCATCAAGACCGGGGGCCAGGAACATCTTGTCGATCTGGCCAAAGCTCGTCTGTCGGAGAAATCTGAAAAGGCTTTCCGTTCAACCGGCGATATTCGCCCAGAAGCCGTGGAGTACATCCAGGACGCACTCGACCGCTTCAAGTCGATGGAAGCCGCCCAGATTAAGCAGTTCGCACTGGAGCTTGCTCTGATCGGCAACAAGGGTCTCAACATCAACGATCCGACAAAGAAGCACCAACTCCAGACGTGGCCCGGGGAATACACGGGCCTGCAAGTGATCTCCATCATGTATGCCGCATTCCAGCAGTGCGCCCCGGCTCGGATCCCGGGATCGACTTGAGCAGGGAGTACCGGATTGCCACTCAGCCGAATCCGTGATGGGTAGACTTTCTGATAACGGCTAACGACTTCCTGTGACGGCTGTTCGTCGAGGCATCTCATGATCCAGATCAGCAAACCAGACTTTCCGATCGGCAAGCTTCTGGCCACTCCTGCGGCACTTGAGGCGTTGAAAGAAGCGAACGTCGACATCATTGATCTCGTCAAACGCCATATCGCAAAAGTTTGGGGCGATCTGTCCGACGAAGACAAGCGGCTGAACGATGAAGCACTGCATGATGGTTCGCGAATCCTATCGGCGTACATCTTCCCGACAGAAATGAAGATCTGGTCATCACCGAAGCGGCCGATGACAAAGGCGAACGTGCAGCGACGACTGTGCTGCTGCCGAACGAGTATTGATTACGACGACTCACTTCTCCAATTAGCCCTCAGGATTTGGCGTTCAGTCCGCTCGGATGGCACCAGACGATCAATGTGAAATCATCAGGTAAAGTGAATGCTCAATCGGAGTTTAGTCAGCCAAAGAAGCGGCGGTGTTTATCGTTTTTTTACGATCGGACTCTGCGTTAATCATTCGTGGAAGTTCTGAAGCCTAAAAAGATCAACGTTCAGGACTGCCTTCGCTGGAGATTCAACTGTACGACGCCTCTTGAGTTGGAAGGTAGTGGACTTGTCGTTCAGGGGATGGCCATTGCTGCGATTGCTGCAATCCTTGGGATATCGACGAAAATGGCGGAAGAGGAGTCGCATTATCGCGAGACTTCGAACTTGCTCGAATGTGGAAGGCATGGAAATGACAGAGCGAACGTTTGAAATCAACATTGAAGACCACATGGGATTTCTGAGGGTCTTCATGGGCCGGGGTGAACCAACTGGCGAGCTTGCACCGTTCCTCTCAGCAACGTTGGCCAATTGGATGACGGCAAACCCCGCCCAGCGTATCATTGCGGTTTGTCGCATCAACCGGGACGGAGACACCGTGGAGCTTCATACGTGGTTCGAGCGGCGATAGGCACGACTTGCCCTAGTGCCCAGAGCTGCAGACAATCATGCGGATTGTTGGGGTCGGCTTTCTTGCTTCGATTTAAGTTGGTGTACCACATGAATGAGGTTGAAAATTCGCACCCGAGCAGATGGAAGGACTTCGCTTTAATGGTTCTGTTTGGTGTGATCATTGCGGTGATTGTAGTCGCGATATTCCCCGGCAAGCCCAGCGTAGTGGCTCAGAATCCACGACTCGAA
>JBDNFT010001053.1:0-5315 GCA_041689695.1 Planctomycetaceae bacterium
GTCGTTTCGCACCGGAATCTGTTTTGCTCGTGCGAGCTCCCTTGCGAATTTCGGCTTCTCGACGAGCATTCCGTTCGCTGCGATTGTTCGTCAGTTCGACTTCAGGATGCTCAACAAACACGAACAAACAATCAACGTTGTCGGCCAGCTCTCGCTGAAGAAGATGATTCTGCAGCACCAGTTTGATGGCCTTGCGAATCAAATGAGCCCAGCACAACTGGTGTTCGCTGAACAGACTCTTGTACGCCGCGTAGTCATCGGTCACGCCGATGCCGTTAAAGGAAGCTCCCAGGACGCTCGTCGCTTCGGTCTTCTTTCGAGAAACTCCGCAGCGAAACAACACATGTTTGGCGGTCGAAAAAATCCATGTGTAACAGGCTTTTGTGCCGACTTTCCAGCCGGTTTCGTCAATGTACACAATCGTTTGCAGAGCGATTTGTATGGCGGTGTGACGCTGTTCTGTGTACGGCAACGACAGAAGCGAACGGAAAGTCAGTTCCCCAGGATCTGGCTGATAGCGTGACGTATAGAACGGAGCCGTTGGATCGCCAAACGCTGCCTCCGCTGGTTTCTGTCAGACGATCTTGCCGTCCAGCTTTGCATCGAGCGAATAGATTGTCATCGGCAGCACCATACACTGCCAAAACGTTCGGTCATCTTTGCGATGAATTTCGATCAGTAAATACGCTTCGGGATCGGTCGCGACCACATGAGTAAATAAAGCTCCGTCGACGATTTCGCTGTCATCCCGACCATAGCGGTACGTTGGGCGTGGCATCATTCTCAGAACCACGGGACTTGGTGGGGCACCGGAATCGCGAAAGCCGTCGATGATTTCGAACCGAGCGGCCATGTACTTGATCTGCGATAAGCGAAGTGCTGCGTTTCTGGCCGGTTCCGGAGTATCCGGCAGGCGGGAAAATTCGCTGTATCGCCTCTGCGGGAACCAGACCAGCCTGTCGCTCCGAAAAAGACTTAGGGACCCTGGTTGAACATCGGTAAATGCCAGCATCGAGAGCCCTCGTAACCCGGCACCATGAACATAGATATTGCAAATTCCCGCAGGCCGCTCTCCCTGGCCGGTGGTATACACAGCCGCCATTCCATCAGCGACATCACCCGGCGGATTTGACAAGCGTAACAGAGTCGTTGGATCAACTTTCGCCTGCCTGTTCGGATCTTCGTCCAGCACAAAGGATATCCCAAACGCGCCCGATGTAGCGGAAACCCGGCTGGCAAGATCCCTGCAGATGAAAAACCTGGCTGCTCGATTTTCCTCGCATCAATACTGGAACGGCCGCCACGAGTTACGTTTGTTACCTCGATCAATTTATCGCTACGAACCGGTGGAAGGAACGATCCTGGATGGCGAGGTCTACGCACTTGTGAATGGTACGAATCCGGAAATTCTGCTTCTGATCGAAGCCCATCAAACGGCGCAGGGCCCTGCGCAATGGAAGGTCAGTTTCGGAACGCTGGCCGGAGCAAAATGTGTGGTACTGCTCGACGAACAGGAAATCTGGACGTGCGAGCGCGACACAGGGACGTCGACCGATCCTCGAAAGTTTCTCGTGCGGGAGGTGCCGATCCCGGAACATCCCGTCAGTGACGATTCCAACGGGCGGTAACGGAAAACAGCAAAGGGATGGCGCAGCCTTCCGTAACAGTTTAGTCCCTGCGGGTCTGATCTTGGCGAGAATTTCGTGAGAGCGTAGAGTTTCGGCATTCGGGAAGGATGCCGATGTCATTCAGTTTTTACCCCTGGCACGAACACAACTGTCCGAACTCACTGAAGCCCAACAGACAACACAAAAGATCTGGCTGCGAGAACGCTTGGTGCAGTTGATGGCGTTTCCGGTGACCCACGAAAAAGCGGTGACTCTGCAGAAGAGAATTGTGAAGCATCAGCACGAGTGGCTCGTGTTTCTGGATGACCCGCGCGTATCGCCAACGAACAATGCGGCCGAACGTGCGTTGCGGCCCCTGGTCGTCCTTCGCAAGATCACGTTCGGGCATCGCTGTCACGCCGGGGCTGAGCGAATGGGGCAATTGATGACAGTGGCTGAGACCGCAAAACTTCACGGTCACCGCCCGAGCGACATCTATTATCACCTGTTCACTCAGCCGCCCGGTCGAGTCCTGCGACAACTCTATGACGACAGTTAATATCTGCCGCAGCCATCTTGCGGCGAACTCAGCGGGCGCGATCGATGACCGGGCGAAAGCCTGGTTGCGTTTCGCATCCCATCAAACGCAGCCTGACGCCTCTGTCGAACCCGCTTCCCATCAACCGTAAGCACACGCTGCGCTTCGTGCTCGTTCGTCGCTGCGCGAGTCTTGGCAGACGCTCGTTCCAAAACGACCAGTGAGATAAGGACGCTCCAGCCTCCGCAGCCATCACGCCCGCCAAATGCAGAAATACGCCAGTCAGGGTACGATCTATCGGCGAGGGACTAAACTGTTACACTATTTTTCCCTGGCCTTCTGCTCATCGCTTGTCAGGATTGTTCGATCGGCAAAGAAGAACATCCAGTTGTCGAAGACGTTTGTATTCTGAGACGGGACAGTCTCCACCGAATGCACCTCGGTCTCATCCAGTTTGATTTTTGCTCCTGTGTCCGTCATTCGATTGATTCCGAATTTCCAGACGAGCGTACCATCAGAATCAGCGATCGCCGCAATAATTAGCATCATATCCGGATTAGTACCGTTGGCCTCCAGACCGAAGACGGCACCGATCGGCATCTCGTTTGAGTCACTGAACTCGAAAATGGGCCGCGGCATCACGCGCATTGCCGTGACAGTGTTTCTATTCCGACGCGTTTCAACGCTGAATCGGCGCGATAACTGCCTGATCTGCAACTTCCGCTGATTGCCCGTCGCTGCTGGCACCGGGGCTTTCGAGATTGGTACATACTCAACACCCGGTGTCCTGGCCTCGAACGATTTGTCCGGTCAGTCACATTTGACGAGGTCCGGGCTGAGGCTTGTAAAACAGTGAACCCATTTGGGAATTTTCGGTTTCCCCTCAACGCCACTCACGAGATCGGTTACCTCTATTTTCTGCATTGCCACCGGCAGGCCATCAACCGTCCAGACCCAGAGCGTGGCGTCGTAGAAGAATCGTGGCTGATCGCTGTATCTAAAGACCGGCTTGGGGTGCAAAACGGCGACTGTTTCGTTGCCATTCCGATCGATCACACGCACTTTGGTGTCCTGCATGCGCCGTAACATTTCCTCCAGTATTGGATCGCTGCCCGCGTCATCGGTCCCTGGTGCTTCCTTATTCGGAGTGACCGTATCTGTTTCGGAGTTTTTGGTTGCTTCATCATCCGCAACGACTGGAAGTGCGCCGCCAATCATCCACCATGTCAACATACTTAAGAAAAACGCAGGCTTCAACATCGTCGGGTTCCTATGGAGGTAGTGCTTTGTCGGGCCTTTTTAAACTTTTGAAAACCTGTCGAATCCGTTCTCTGGATCACTTCTGTGGTTTCCGCTTTGCAAGGTGATCTTCGATAATCTTTTCAGTGCGGTCGAAGTCTTCTGGTGGATGCTGAGTAAATGTGTTGTTCGTTTTGGAACTCCGAGCCATAGCACTCGCGCCGTTTGCTTCTGCACCGGCTCCCATCAGCACCTCGGCGACATCAGGAGTGCCCCACCAGCTACACCATCGCAACGGAGTGTTTCCCCAGTTTGGATCTTTGGCTTCAATGTCGGCACCCAGTTTTACCAGCATCGCTGCTACTTTGGGAGCTCCATCCCACGCCGCACGGATCAATGGTGTTCCGTTGTCGCATTGCCCCGTGCGAACCTCAAGCATGTGAGGAGTCGCTTCGATGAGTTGCTGAATGAGTTCAGGATCGTCACTCTTCATCGCCTGATCCAGCAGACGTTGCTGCTGAATCGTCGCTTCGTTCATTAAGTCTGACGGGACGACGAGGATGCTGTCGATGTCCAACGAGCCTGTGGCTTTCGTCACCTCTACGCGGATTCGGAGCTTGTCCTAGCCGGGCATCACCTGCATCGTTTGAATGTTGAATGCCCAGTTGCGGTAGCCGTCGTAACCGGGCTCCACACGTTTGAAACTGCGTTCCACCTGACCTTTCATCAACGTGAATCGGACTCCAGCACCAGATTCGGGTTGCGACGATCTTTTCAGCGTCGGTCCCCGCAGACTCACCATGAATGTCAGAAATTTTGTACTGGCAGGAATATCGATCTGTGTCTCAATGAAGGCGTCCGTGTCGTCGGTCGTCGCGTTCAAACTGAGCGTCCCGCGACCACCAGGTTCCAGAGTGGCATTCCCGGAATCGAACGCTGACACATCCTGCCATCCGTCAGGAACCTGGAGATCGCTGGGTTCGTCAAATCGACCGATCTTTAAGATGTCATTCTTCGCATCCGCATTCCAATGCGTCGTGACAAGATCTTGCGCGTTTTCTGACTTGTTCTTCTCTTCTAACGGCGCGGTCTGGAGGCTATTGCAGAAAGCCTTCCATTTTGCCGGGACTTCTGAGCGGCCGCTCGGAGACCAGAATTTTAGAGTATCGTCTTCCGATGCTGAAGCCAGAATCTGATTGTCCGGTGAAACTACCAGGTCGAACACGTGAATCGTGGTTTTCCAGACAATAATTTGTCCATCAGTGCTGGCTGTGACGAGCCTGCTGCCGTCCCCAGTGACACTTAAGCATTCCAGCGAATGGCTTCTTCGCGCGCTTTGACGGATCAAACTCATTGTTGGTGCATCTCGTAATCCCTCGATTTTCCAGGCGGAGACACCGAATCCCTTCGCGGCGTCCGCTGGATCCCAGCTCCCTGTCGAGAGATAGAGTTCATTTCCATTCGGAGCAAATGCCACTCCCGACACCCAGGTTTTTTGGTCCGTCAGTTCCGCTTGCTTCCGACCCGGCAAGACATCCCAAAAGGTTGCGGTGCCGATTGTTGTTCCTGTGCAAATCCTGCTGCTGTCGGGGGAAAAGCAGAGTGCGCGAATCGAACCCTGATGTGTCATAACCTGCCGCATACGCCAAGTTGTCGTGTCCCAGATTCGTGCCACTCCGTTCAGGTCCGCTGTGGCCAGCCATCGGTTGTCCGGCGAAAACCTGGAACAGTAGACGGGGCCTCGATGTCCCAGCAGCACCTTAACGATACCGCCCGTTTCGACCGCTCGAATTGTGACATGGCGATCATCACCTGCAGACGCGAACCAAAGGCCATTGGGCGAGAACACTGCCGAAACGCAGTTGCTGTCGGAGACGACCGTCGCAAGGGCGCGGTCAGCACTATCGCATTCAGGGCAGGACGCCGACAAC
>JBDNFT010001054.1:0-1607 GCA_041689695.1 Planctomycetaceae bacterium
GGCCTTGGCGGCGGAAGGCTGGGGGCTGATGAGCGGTTTCAGGAAGACCGTGAAGTCTTCCATTTCCTGCTCACCAATCACGAAAAGATTACCCGTACCGTCAAGCAACTTGATAACGGCGTTGAGACTCTGACCGAATCCACGGACGCTGACGTTGCGTCCAGGATTAAGGAACATGTGAAATGGATGGAGCATCGCATTCAGGAGTCTCAGCCAATTCGTATGCGAGATCCATTGTTTGCTGAGATTTTCAAACACACCGACAAGATCAAAATTGTTCGTAAGGAAACAGACAACGGAATTCAGGTGACTGAGACGTCGGATGATGCTCATGTTGTTTCTTTGATCAAAGCACACGCCGAAGTCGTTTCTGGTTTCGTTGCACACGGATTCTCGGAAGCCATGAAGAACCATGCTGTCCCGACGAAAGCAGAGGCAGCGAACTATGAATACTCCAATCCTTCCATCAAGAACTTCGGCAAGGTTGTGCAGTTGCCAGAAGCCGCGCAGCAACCGCGTGATGGCGGCAAGATATGCGTCGATCTGACGAGCGGAGGAGATCCGGATAAGCTGAATTCGGCCATCGAAAAAGTGGCACGCTTCGTCAATATTTATCAGGGCGGAGGCAAAACGCCGGCGAAAGTGCAGCTTGCCGTTATCCTGCATGGAGACGCGACACTGGCAGTCTTGAACTCAGAGGCATGGTCAAAGCGGTTCGAGACGAAAGTCAATCCGAACCTTGAATGCCTGCACGAACTTCATGAAGCCGGCGTCGAAATCTACGTCTGCGGTCAATCGCTCATCAGCAAAGACGCAAAGCCCGAAGAAGTCGTGGTGTTTGCTGATGTTGCTGTGTCGGCACTCACAACACACGTGAACCTGCAGGCCGACGGATATTCGTATGTGCCATTGTTGAAGTAACGTTCAACCGGCAACGATACTGGTAAGGAACAGTCCCGAATCAGAGTACGTCAGCCTTTCCAGGCTGACTTGTACCTGTTCATGTCAGGCTGGAAAGCCTGACGTACTTTTCGGGACTGTCATGGTTCACGCCCTTCACGTGTTCCCGCGAACTTCACCAGAGAAATGGCACGAATCTGAAAGTTCGTTTGCTGTAGTCTGGGTATTCTGAAAATTGTTCGTTCAACTTCCGCTCTTCGATAAATGATTTGCCCACCAGCACAAATAGTAAAACGAACCACACGCCAACTTTCCACCAGTGAAAGGGCGAAAAGACAAAGCCGCCGCCGAACAACAGCAACGAAGTGTACATGGGATGCCGCACAAATCGATACGGACCCGCCGTTACCAACTGCGTTTTCGCTTTCACGTCTGGCATGATGGCAACTCGAGTCGGTCCGATCGCAGCAATCGCCCACAGGCCGAGTAACACTCCCACCGCAGACACGCACAGCCAGATGCCATGCTGCAAACTAAAATGCGCTGAGACAACTAATGCCGTTGCGGTCAGAAACTGGATCACAACAAGAATTCGCGACATCTGAAGCGATGGCCTTTCCGGCAGGAACAGTTGCGTTTCGCCCCAACGAGGCACAGCATGTCCGCCTGGGGCAAGTGAATCCGCGAATGCGGAAGAACGCCGCCCC
>JBDNFT010001055.1:0-6304 GCA_041689695.1 Planctomycetaceae bacterium
CTGGCCGATGCTCGCGCTACGAAAGCTGGCCGGTAAAGAAGTCGTAATCACTCGCGAAATGATGCAACTGGCTTATGAAGACAATTACGGACCACGGGTTAAAGCTCGCATGATCGTGTGCGACAAACAACGTCGCGCTCAGGAAGTCTGGCACAAAGCTAAAGAGGGCACCGAAAACGCGGCCGAAGGCAAGGACGTCATTGACTTCGACGCCTTGGCACGAGACTACAGTGTTGAACCAAACAGTCGTGCATTGGGTGGCGTGATTCCTCCGATTCGTAAGAACACCGGGGCTCACGAAAATCTGCGAAAGGCTGCCTTTGCGATGAAAGAGCCGGGTGAAATCTCCGGCATCCTGCAGATCGGGCCAAATCAGTTCGCCATTCTGAAGTTTGAAGGTCGCACAGAGCCGATTGACCACGATCTTAAGGATGTGCAAGCTCAGTTGCAGATCGATCTGACAGAACGCGAAGTTCAGAAGATGGTAGGCGAGACGTTTGAAAAAATTCAGGCGAGTGCTCGTGTTGATAATTTTATTACGGGTGAGTCACGCGGAACGATCGAAAAGGCGAGAGCCGTTCGTGAAGCTTCTTTGGAAACACCTGTGGCTGAGTAGAGCCATGGATTCCGGGTGGATACTTGCTTTCTGCAGGGACGGTCCGAAATGGCCGTCCTTCAGTTCTTTCGGGGCCTCAAGGGAGAAATCCAACTGAGCTGGAATCTCTTCAATGGGGCTGCTGTTGCATGGCGGCAGCCTGATCTAGCCAGAACCCCCGTCTTTTGTGTTATCATCCCGCTTTCGACGAGTTGCATACGTGGAACAAAGGTCGTTTCCGCAGCATAATGCGGCTCGCAGATAGGTTCTTTCAGGTAAGGTGTGATTTCTCATGGCGAAACAATTCGGATCATGGACGCTCGGATTGGTGGCACTGTCGGTTGTCTTTGGCGCATTGTGTCCGAGCCTTGCGGCACAGGCAAAGTCGCCTCAAGGAAAGTCGGCACCAGCCAAAGCCGCTCCCGCGAAGCCTGCTGAAGAAGAAACGGGACTGCTCACCATTGGTTCCAAAGCTCCACCACTTAACATTCAGCATTGGATCAGCAACGGCAATGGAAAGTTCAAGCCGGTCACAACGTTTACTCCGGGCAGAGTCTACGTTGTTGAATTCTGGGCGACGTGGTGCGGGCCTTGCGTGGCCACCATGCCTCATCTCGCTGCGACTCAGGCGAAGTACGGTAACAATGTGCAAATTGTCAGCATCAGCGACGAAGACCCGGAAACTATCGAAGGCTTTCTGAAGACCACCGTTCGAGCTGCGAAGGCTGTTGAAGAAAGCGCGCCTGACGCGGAAGGCGAAAAGGGCGGCAAAGCTAAGGCTGCGAAAGCAGACGAGCCTAAGAAACAAACATATGGAGAACTCACAAGTGCGTATTGTCTGACAACTGATCCTGATGGTTCCAGCAATTTTGACTACATGGAAGCGGCTGCTCAAAACGGAATTCCGACGTCATTCATCGTTGGTAAGACCGGCCAGATTGAATGGATCGGTCATCCGATGAGCATTGATGATGCGCTGGAGGCCGTTGTCACTGACAAATGGGATCGTGGCGCCTTTCTGGAGAAGTTTAAAAAGGAACAGGATCACGATTCCATGATGGCCAAACTTGCCGCCATGATGCGAAAAGGTGACTCCAAAGGCGCGCTGGCGATCATCGAACAGGCAAAACAAACAAGCGAAGCTGACCCCGCCGCACTGGCAAGTCTCAATACTCTGGCGTTTCAGGTTCAGGTGATGCCCATCATCGCTAAATGCGAAGGAGGCGACTTGAAAGAAGGCATGGCTGAGCTGACTGCGTTGATGAAGACAGTGACTCCGGAACAAAAGGTGCAGTTGAGCATGTTGCGATTCAAGCTGCTCGTCGAAGCAGAAGAATATCCATCTGCCGCGAAGGCGTTGCTGCTTGTTGCGGATGACAAAATGATCGATGCTGATTCACTTAACCAGCTCACCTGGCAAATTTACGAAGCTGCTGCAGAGGACGACAAATTTCCAGCGGTATTGATTGAGGCATCGGTTACGGCAACGGAAAAAGCTCTGGCAGCGTCCCCGAAAAGCGGCATGATCATGGACACTTTGGCTCATCTGCTGCATCGGCTGGGAAAGCTTGACAAGGCCATCGCTGTGCAGACACAAGCCATCGCAAATTCGGATGACTCCAGCGATGAAGGCAAACTGGAAATGGCTGCGTATTTGAAACAACTGAAGCAGGAAAAGGGCGGTAAGTAGTTATATCGAACAGAACAAACACTCAATTCCTTAAGGCCGGTGCTGTCAGCATCGGCCTTTTTGCGTGAATGGAATCCGCATCCGCGTTTGCGTACAATGCGGCGGCCGCCACGTGGCAAATTCAAATCACCCAACAATCGGAGTTCTCTCAATGCTGCGTCGCAGTTTCCTGGCACTTGCCGCCGTCTGTTTCCTGTCCAGTCCTTCATTTGCGGATGACAAGCCAGGCGAATGGAAAGAGCTTTTTGACGGAAAAACCTTCCAAGGCTGGAAGATCAATGAAAACAAGGATTCCTGGTCCATCGAAGACGGAAAGATCGTAGCGTTCGGCGAACGAAGTCACTTGTTTTATGTGGCGGATGATCAACCTTTCAAGAATTTTGAATTTGAATGTGAGTGTATGACAACTCCCGGCAGCAACGCTGGAATTTATTTTCACACAAAGTTCCAGGAGACAAACTGGCCGCGATTTGGTCAGGAATGTCAGGTCAACGTTTCGCACGGTGACCCTAAAAAATCCGGCAGCCTCTATGGCGTTATGGATGTCGGCAACCCACCGTTGAAAGACAATGAGTGGTACACAACTTACATCAAAGTTGTCGGCAAACATGTCCTGATCAAAGTCAACGATACCGTCACGGTGGATTACACGGAGCCTGAAGGTAAAGAAGCTTTTTCACCCGACTTTGAACGCCGAATGGGTGAGGGCACATTTGCTTTGCAGGCACATGATCCGAAAAGCAAAGTCTACTTTCGTAATCTGAAAGTTCGCCGCCTTCCGTAACGTTAATATCTCTTCAAGGGAGACATATTGGTGCCAGTGTTAATGGAATTAAGTCGTTTGATTGTCTCTGAAATCAATGATCAGCAGGCGATGTACCTGCGTGAAGTTGATGGGCCTCGGACGTTTCCGATTCTGATCGGGCAGTTTGAGGCGCAAGCGATCAATCGGCAGTTGTTGGAAGAAGAGCCGTTTCGCCCGATGACGCATCAGTTGCTCAAGAATGTTGTGGCGGCGTTGGGCGGAGTCGTCGAAGAGGTTGTAATTACGGAAATGAAAGAGCACACTTATTTCGCAGTGCTCAAAGTTCGCGTGGGCGACAAGGTTCATGACGTCGATTGCCGCCCCAGCGATGCGATTGCCATGGCTGTGCATTATTCGCCCATTCTTCCGATCTATGTGGCCGAAAAAGTCTTAAGTGAAGTCGGCTGATCGTTCCACACAAAAGTGTTGACGAATGACGACGCGATGGATTTGTGTTGAGGATTTTGCAATGTCGAAGTCAGGCAAAATTTCCTGTCGTGGCAGCTTTGGGCTGCGCGACTTTCGATGTTGCAGCATCAAATCCCTGCCGCTTCCACAGGTCATTCTGTCGCTATTTTTAGTGACCTTCATGACATCGACCTGCGTCGCTCAACCGGCAGCGGCGATAAACCGATTCTGGGGTTTGAAACAGGGCGATAAAATTGTCTATACCGTTGCCGGTTCACGGCGGACTGACATAACTGTCGATGGGCATCCGTCTGTGACTCAGGAAACGTCAGAATCGTTACTGATTCAGTTGACCGCACGCGATTTTGAGCGGAATGGTGATGCGATCTTTCGCGTCGACGTCCAGCAGATCGATCGCAAGCCAGAACCCTCGGGCGCGGCCAGGATCAATATCCGTGAGATTTTCTTGCGAGTTCAACCGGACGGCAAAGTCGGTACGGTGAATCCTGAAATTCGAGAGGTTCTTGTGGCGACTTTGGCAGATGGTAATCCTGAAACTATCAACATCCTGAAGAAATGTTTGACTGACGAGGCAATCGCGTCGTGGTTTAGTATGCCGTTCTGGTCCCGTGGTCCTGCTGAAGATCCAGAGAAGCAGGACGCCTGGGAGAGAACTCATGAGACATCGTTGGGGACATTAGGCACGCTGCAAATGGACCTGCGTTTCATGCGGGGGAAAATTGAAAACAATGTGTCGAAAGTCGCTATTTCTGGCGAATCGCGATTTCGGCCGCTGGTGCTTCCGGATGCAGACACCGCGACGTTTCCTTTCTTTTCAAATGTCAGCGTTGAAATTGATGAAATCTCGGGAACCGGGATTCTGCCTCAAACTGCGACCGATGAAGAAAATCCTTCGCAGCTGCACTTTGGATTCGAATCCGTTGACTGGACATTGAAGCTTCATGGCGAAGCGAGATTGATCAACGCAACTCCCTCAAAATCAAACGACGCTCCGCCATCTGGCGACGATGATTCCGGCGGGGCGAAAACAGATGCGGCCGCCGGCCAGGTGACATTTCGGCAAACGCAGCATCACGTATGGAAATTTCAGAGCTTCGAATCCGCAAGTCGCCGAATGTTTGAGAACAATCGCATACCGCTGCCAGTTCGATAGATTCGCGGTCGTATCAGCACCTATGCACAAGGAAATCGACGAGGACGCAGAAGCTGTTGCTCGCGCGATCGCAATGGGACTCGATTTGTCATATTCAGAAAGACAACACAATGAAAACCAACCTCACATCACTGGACCGTCGACGATTTCTGCGTGGAGCCGGAATTGCTCTGGCTCTGCCGTTGTTTGAATCAGTTCCGATATTCGCCCGAGCCGCAGAAGAACCGAGTATGCCCAGGCGTCTGGCGTGCTTCTACATGCCGGACGGTGTCCCGATGCCGCTCGCGGATGATCCGGCGTATCAGGATTGGGCCTGGTTTCCTCATGGCAACGGCAAGGACTTCACGTTCACCAAATGCCTTGATCCGCTGGAACCGCTTCGCAGTGATGTGACGGTGCTGTCAGGCTTGTCACATCCGTCTGCGCGCAGCATTCATGGGCATTCCAATGCCGATCAGTTCCTGACGGGTGCTCCCACGGGACCGTCGGGTGAATACATGAATTCGATCTCGCTCGATCAGGAATTCGCCGCTCACATTGGTGATCAAACTCGCTTTTCCTCGCTTGTGATGTCCACCGATGGAGGCACCGGAACTCCGCGAGGTACACACACGGCCTCGTTCAATCGCAATGGGCGAGCGATCCCGGCGGAGCATCGACCGAAGCGAATCTTTGACATGCTGTTTGTCAAGAGCGACGACGATGCCGCGCGGCGTCTGGCTCTGAGTCAAAGCACGCTGGATGATCTGATGGAAGATGCACGGTCGTTGCGGGCGACACTATCGAACAACGATCAGAAATCGCTGGACGAATATCTGCAGTCGGTTCGCGACACAGAGATCCGGATTGAAAAAGCGAAGCGTTGGTTCAACATTCCATTGCCAACAGTGAATGTTGATCATCTGAAGCTGGACATTACGCCGGAAGATCCACGCATCTATCTGCAGACGATGTTCGAATTGATTTACCTGGCGTTCAAGACCGATTCGACGCGTGTCGCTGCGTATCAGATCGGTCGAGAAAACGGCGTCGGAGTCAGCGACTATCTGGCCCGCGCCGTCGGCTTCAATCTGACTCATCAACTGTCACACGAGACCAAAAACCCAGGCGGCTGGCAGAACTTTGGAACATACTGCCGATTCCTGTGCGAAGAGTATGGCCGCTTTGCTGCTAAGCTGAAGTCCACTGCCGAGCCCGCCGGAAATGGCAACATGCTGGACAACACGCTGCTGCTGTTCGGTTCTGCATCCAGCGCGTTTCATCTGTCTCGCAACTATCCGCTGATTCTGACCGGCGGCAAAAACATGGGTTTCAAGCACGGTCAATACCTGAATTACGCGGGCAATGATCAGGCTGGCGGAGCCTGGGACGGAGGTCGCGAACCATGGCAGAAGGAAGCGACTCGCGAAGATATCCCGCTCTCCAATCTGTTCGTCACGATGCTGCAACGCCTGGGAATCCAAACCGAAAAATTCGCCGACAGCACTGGTGTTTTAGCGGATGTCTGAAATTGAAATTGCTGCAGCTTCGCCATGGCAGTATCCGGGACGGCAATATCAGAGCCATCCGCAATATCAGAGCCATCCGTCGTCCTGAATCACTTCCCGGAAATGAGCATTCTCAATGCGAAAA
>JBDNFT010001056.1:0-5591 GCA_041689695.1 Planctomycetaceae bacterium
CTAAACCTATGCGTGTCTCGATGTTAAAAATAGCCCCGATCTGAACCCCATTCGGAATGAACATCGGGGCTATTGCGTGAACACTGGCGAAATTTAAGTGTACAGACTGAACTCAAAATCCCAGTGTTTTTGCTTCTCAAACGCACAATGGCGTACACTAGTGAAACGCCGGTTTCAGTTTTGAAAATCCTGGTGTCGGGGGTTCAATTCCCCCTCTGCCCATCAATGAAAAGACAGGGTTTCCGAGAAATTCGGGAACCCTGTTTTTGTTGGATACCGCCATTTATACCCACGAACGTTGCACAAATGCTGTATTCTCGGATATCTGCAATTGAATTTGGTGCGGGTCGCCAGAAAGACTTAGGGGCGTTAATTTGAATGCTCCCACCCGGATGTGACTCCTGCACTTGATTGAGTCGCACGATGACGCTGTCCCGACCGAATCAGCAATGTATCTTGACGCTGTTTCGCCAGAAGGATTCAAGTTGAACGGTGGTGTATTCCAATTTGATCAGTAACGACGGGCCTCGCAAAGCGGATTTCCCGTATTGAAATAGAACTACGGATACGGGCTTGGACATGGAGTTTTCCGGGCCCGATGGCGTCTACGGCTTTCACGGGCTGAGGCAGTGGACAGCAGATGATCCTTTTACTTTTATTGAACTTCGCGACGAAGCATATCCACAGTTCGATTGTCATGATTGATGAACTCGAGTTGCATCTACATCCGTTGTGGCAGGATCGACTGTATCAGTCGCTGGATAAACTGGGCCTGGAAAACCAGATCATTTTTACGACACATTCATCTCACCTGCGAAACTCGATCGGCCGCGACATCGTTACTTTCGACCGGAGAACTTGCCAGCACAGGCCCTCGGGGTGAAGCTCAATGAAAGAGCGATGGCTTTATCGCGAGGGAAGGTCGGACGCACCGGTGTTAAAAGCCGTATTTGGCGCTCTGGGGTTTGATGTGATTACGGAATGGACGGGCGGCAATCCCGCTCAGATCGCCCGCTGGCAACGTGAGTAAGGTTTGGTGGCTGCGTCTATCTCTGATCGCAACTCTAGGCCGGAGGCAGATTGTGACGCTAGTTACACGAATGTCAGCGTGAATTATCTGTGGAGGCGGTATTCAATCGAGAATTACTTACTGACAGGAGGAAGCTGATCGGCTGGCGAAATGCGCTGCAGTTGCGTCTGGTGCCCATCAGTTGAATGAACACATGATCGGCGAGCGATTCGCGTCTCAACTGAACAAATTCGAACAGTCGGGCTACTGGGACAATTTGACATTCCTTCACGAGTTTCACGGAAACAGGTTGTTACGGGAATTTCATCGGCAAATGGAGACGTCGTACAGATTCCAGCCGTCCCCAAAACTATTTCTTCAGGAATTGATCTCCGCAATAGAAAACATTGCAATATCAACGCCAGACGCAGACTGCTTGATCAACTTTCGAAAGCTCGGTGTTACTGTTCTGAATCTGAATAGTTAAAACAAAGGCAACTTCAGCGGTGTCAACTTCTACCATTTGCGAACCAACTTTGTCACTCGGCCTGTTCTCACCCATTCCGCGACATAGATATTTCCAACCACGTCGAATCGTGCGTCGTGAGGATGCACGAAATGGCCCGGGCGCCATCGTGCCGGTTTGCCACGCATCGCAAAATTGTCCGCCAGAACCTCGTTCCGCCATGACTCTTCATCGCCCAGTTGTGCGACGACTTCATTCTGGCCGTTCAGTATCGTAAGCCGAGCGTGCAGGTCCGGCACCAGCATGAATTCCTCCTGCACATCGATGTCCGCCGGAAACAAAAATCCCCCCAGCGAATTCAGAAACTGACCGTCCATATCAAACCACTGCAATCGCTGATTCGCCCGATCTGCCACGACAAGTTTCGGAACGCTGTCGCGATCATCCAGCCAATGTCCATGTGGCGTCGCGAACTTACCAGGCTCCGTGCCAAAGCCCCCAAGCGTGCGGACAAATCTGTCGTGTCGATCGTATACAAAAATGTAGTGGCTGCCGTAGGCATCGCCGAGATAATAGCCACCATCCGGCCGAAAGCTGATCTTTGTCGGCCTGAAGATCGTGGCTGGGTCAGCGTACAAACCTCCACTATCCTGGTTAATAGTCTCGCGGTTCTTTTGCCAGACGACTTCTCCATTTTTTTGTGCTGCTCCTCCTGAACGCACCGCCTTCAATCTATCCCTTAGGTCATAGAAGTTACAGCAGAAACGAGCAAGCTGGAACAAGCATTCAAAAGAATCCGAATCGATCGTCCATTCAGCAAGATTGTTTGCTACGAGTTCAGGAGTGTTCGAGGCGATTCGGATGATACCTCGATTGGTGAAGAATCGCCGCATACGTGAATCGGGATAATCAGTAAACGGACCTTCATGATATTGCTGGCGAAGTTGTTCAATCACCGACGAATCGGGAAACTGATCATTAGCGGCCAGATAAAGTCCCGAATACCATCCATCGAAGCGTTCTGACGAAATCGTGTCGAAAATGAAATTTGTGAATGTCTTCGAGCACAACACCCAATTGATCGTGGAAAGATCTGAGTTCCAGTTGTCATTGTTATGGTACACAGGCGGATCATCAGATCCATCCAGTTTGATAAACCAGCGACTACGCCTTGGTTTTCGGTGGCGACTCGAATGTACCCTTGCGACACTTCAGAGGGATGGCCTAGTTTGTCGTACGCAGTAAGTTCGTTGCTGCCAAAAAGATCTTCGACCGCCGCAACGGAATACCATTCTCGAATCGCTTTTGGAAACGAACAGCCACACAGTCGTTCACGCGCTGCGATGGCGGCAACCCGTTCGTTAGATATGCAAGGTTGAATTGCGATAAGGTCAAAGGTTGATTGATGGTAATCCAAAGTCATCGTGGCATCGCAAAGATGAAGCTACACGGATAAAAAATGTAGCCATCTCGCTCCGCCGAGATGAGCCCCCGATCTTACGCATTCAAACTGCGAAACCAGTTGCCACTCTAAAACAACGCAGCCTCAGATCGAACAACCAACCCTGCCATCACTAGGCCGAATCTTAAAGGCTCGTCTCGACGGAGCGAGACGGCTACATTAAATTCGCAGCCGTAAGCTCGCCTTATGACCGACCTTCCCAACTGGACTTCATAAACTGCAGGCCGTTCCTGGCAAGGTATTCTTCCGATGGAAACATGCGACGCCAGATGCGTGTCGCAGCAGCAAGTTCAGGCAACGCCAGACCGAAGGCTTCGATCATCAGCCAGCCGTCGTATTTCACATTCTTCAGAGCTCGAAACGTTTCGTCCCAATTGATACCGCCGTCGCCTGGAGTTGAACGATCATTTTCTGAAATATGAACATGTACCAACTGATCCGCACATGCTTTGACGGCCTGCGTGATCGACTTCTCTTCGATGTTCGCATGAAACGAGTCGTACATGGTCTTGACGTGCGAATGTCCCAGCTCACGACAGAACAGACCAGCATCCGCCGCACAGTTCAGGAAGTAGCATTCAAAGCGATTGAGATACTCAACTACCAGCGTGACGTTGTTGGCTTTCGCGTAATCACCCGCCTGTGACAGGATTTCCTTCGCGCGATTCCATTCTTCTTCCGTGCGGCCCTTGCCGGAGAATTCACCCAGGGCCGAATGGATTGGACCGCAAAGCTGTGTCGCACCTGCGGCTGCACAGCAATCAATGGCCTGCTTCAGGCGTGCAAGGCCCGCAGTTCGAACTGCATCGTCCGGAGAAATCGGATTCTGATCAGCCGGGCAAACGGTGACAGCAGTCGATTCCAGCCCAACTTTCTTGAGTTCAGCACCAATCTTCTTGTACTGCTCGACGTCAAAGTCAAACATCGGGAGTTCAACGCCGTCATAGCCCATTGCCTTCAAACTTGTCAGCAACGGAAAGTGCTCTTCAGTGACGCTGGCCGTCCAGAGCAGAAGATTCATGCCATACTTCATCAGGTCAATTCCTTGTATTAAAAAATGTTGCGGAGTCGTGAGTTACGTTTAACCCGACTCGAAGAGGAGGCAGGGCACTCACGACCTCCTCTTCGAGTCGGGTTAAACGATCGAATCATCAACCCGCTAGCTCCGGTTTTCTCAATGAACCGGACGCTCGCGCGTTCCGGCTTATCTGACACTTGTTTATCCAACGCTACGCAGCAATCGTGGATCTGAATCATTTGGTCAGCGACGCGGCCTTCGCAATGAAGTCCGCCGTTGGACCACCCATGATACTGTAGCCGCAATCGACGTGTACCACTTCGCCCGTGACTCCGCTGGAAAGCTTGCTTAACATCACCATCCCCATGCTGCCAACTTCATCCACATCCAGATTGCGACGCAATGGCGAAATGTAAGCGTTCACGATCTGCATCTTGTCAAAGTCACCAACACCGCTGGAGCTGACAGTCCGCAGCGGCCCCGCGCTGATCGCGTTGACGCGTGTGCCTTCAGGACCAAGCTCGCTGGCCAAATACCGCACGCAGCATTCCAATGCCGCCTTGCAAATCCCCATCAGGTTGTAGCCGGGGATGACTTCTTCGCCGCCAAAATACGACAGCGTCAGAATGCTGCAGTCTTTACTGAGTGCATCCTTCTTTTTCGCTGCGCCAGCAACGGCCAGCAAGCTGTAGGCACTGATTTCCATCGCCGACTTGAAACCATTGCGGCTGCAAGCGTACGTTGGACCAGTCAGGTCGGCAGGTGGAGCGAACGCGATGCTGTGGACAATGAAGTCGATCTTGCCAAAGGTCTCAACCGCTTTGTCGATAACGGCCGCGATGTGATCGTCGTTGCAGACGTCCATTGGCATCAGGAATTTCGCCCCGACGGGATCGACGAGTTTCGCAACCTTATTGTGATTCTTCGGTCGATCGCCTGTGTCTGGCAGATGAGTGAACCCCATCTCGGCACCTTCGCGATGCAGGTGTTCAGTGATTGACCACGCGATGGAGCGATCGTTGGCGATTCCGAGAACGATGCCCTTCTTACCTTCAAACAAACCCATCTGATGTCTCTACTTGTGAAAATAATCGTCAGTCGCGGCCTGCGCTCCCCGAAATCGGGCGAATAACAGCGCATCGGCAGCTCTTTCGGCTGACAAGTCGCGAATGATAGAGCCTGAGTTTGCCGTGGAAAAGCCAACGGCGGCATTCATCGCCCACTTCTGCCCACATGCCCGAAATTCGTATGTATTCGGGAATCTGGCGAAGACAGGATGAGAAGCACGGATGGTGGGTGGCCACCTTACCGCGTTTTCGCAGCACCCAACTGGACCGCAGCCGCACGCGACTTAGCGCTCGATGACCCAAGGATGCCATAAACCTCCACGCCGTTACGTCGTAACGCATCGGCGTGAACCCAGCTCATGAAACCTGTACCAAGAATAGCCGTGCGAATTTTCGTAGCGATGAAGCCGATTTTTAACAAGTTAGGACGGGACTCCAGTCCCGTCCACATCTCGTTTCGGGGCTCCAGCCCTGGAACGCAATGCATTGGAGGCTCCTGCCTCCAACGAAAATACGGGAGGCAGGAGCCTCCAGAGCAGTATGTTCCGAGGCTGGAGCCTCGGAACAAG
>JBDNFT010001057.1:0-5471 GCA_041689695.1 Planctomycetaceae bacterium
AAATTTAGAACGGCGTTGACTCGCATCGTTGACTCCTTTTAAGCTCGCGGACTCAAACAACTTCGATTTCATCTACTTCAGCATTATTCCGGATTGCATTCTACATAAATTGGTGTAGAATCTACTAATTCTCTTGAAAGAGGAACTAAAATGTTGTCAAAAACTGCTGAATATGCACTGCGAACAGTCGCGTGCCTTGCTGGAGAACCGGGGGCAGCAGCGCCGGCTGACTTGCTCTGCGAGCAGACCAAGGTGCCTCGACGTTATCTTCACAAGGTTCTGCAGGATCTGGTTCGAGCCGAATTGGTTCGTTCTCGATCGGGGCCTGGCGGTGGGTATTCACTGGCGCGGATGGAGGATGAGATCACGATTTTAGATGTGGTGAATGCGGTGGCACCACTGGAACGAATTCGTCACTGCCCGCTGGGTCTTCCATCTCATACAAGCCTTTGTCCGCTGCATATGGAACTTGATAAAGCCTATGCTGCCACGGAAAAAGCTTTTTCCAGTGTGACGATTGGGCAATTGCTGCGTTCGGACAGCAGGATCAGTCCTTTGTGTGATGTTTGATTTCGGAGGAGTATGGACATGCCAGTATTTTTCAATTTTCGGCTGCCGTTTGTCTTGTTCGTTGTCGTTGCGATTTGCGTCGGTGGGTTGTTGACTGCAACAGCTTCAGATGAGCCGGTTGCGGACGCGAAACCAACTGCGGCGACGAAACCTGCGGATGATTCAAAAGACGTGGCGGCGTCGGATGTGCAGAATCCGAATCCTAAGAACGACGATGTGCCCCGCGTGCCAATCGCTGTTGCTCGTGATCGTGCAAAAGTCATGCACGAGGTCTATTTAACAACGCTGCATGTGATGCATGACCGCTATTTCCACGCCGACCGCTCGATCGTTCCCGCGCGGGCGATGGAGGATGTCTTCACGGAAATTGAACGACAGACCGGGTCGAAAGCCAACTGGATTTCTGTCAACCTGAAAGCGATGAGCATCAATCATGAACCAAAACTGAATTCGAAAAACGCGCCGCGCGAGAAATCGCTGCTGGTGAAGCCACAGTCGAAGTCATTGAAGACGGTTACTTTCGTCAGGCCAGCGCGGTTTCTATGACTGGTGGATGCATCAGTTGCCATGCGGGATTTTTCAATCAGCCTTCAAAGTCGCAAAAGTATGCAGGGTTGGTGATCAGTATTCCGATTGCTCCGACGGAACCTGTCGCCGAATAGTCATTTGTCATTACCTGTGTTTCAAAATAACGGCAGTCATTGTTGTATTTCCTGTGACCAGCGTTGATGCCGTCGGAAAAGCTGATATGAAAACTTTTTCGTGTAGCCGCGTTTTAGCGATGATCATCGTCGGCGTTGTCATCGCGGGGACGAAAACTCGCATCGTTCCGGCTGACGAAACATCGCCGACTGAAACGCATCAAACGGTGGCTCACAATTCGGCATCCAGTGAGGAACCCAAGCCGACATTGAAGGAAGCTCGGCGTCAGGCTGAGATTCTTCACACATCGATCCACGCAACCTTGCAAGTTGTTCACGACCGTTACTATCGCGAAGATGAAGGTCTGCCAATTCCAGCGTCGATCCTTGGCGATGTTTTCAAAGAACTTGAGGACACGGAAAATATCAAGCTTCGGTGGCTTGCCGTAGAAGGGATGGCAATGAACACGGATCACCGACCGCAAGATGAATTCGAAACCGAAGCAGCCAAGGTTTTGAAATCCGGCAAGTCGTCCCATGAGCAACTCGAAAAAGGTCTCTATCGTCGAGCCGCTCCGATTACTCTCAGTAGTCACTGCCTGAAATGTCACATGCCCGATCGGAAAAGTACCCGCGACCGAACCGCCGGTTTGATTATCGCGATTGCTGTCGAAATTAATTGATGGAGGAATTTGAAGTCTGCATCTAAACTGCTTTACGAGCCTGAATTCGGAGTGGCAACTTTACGGTGCCAAAGCATTTCTGCGGGTACAGAACCAAGCGTGCCTGTTCCTTCACGTTCGAACTGAAACTGCAGATCCTCAGCGCCGTTGCCTTCGAAGTAACCAATTTCGATTTCGTGAAACCCTTTCGCCAGATACAGCATGCGTCCACGAGATTTTCATTCCTGTGGCTCGTCGTGGGTAAATGTAGCAAGATCAAGGGCTGCGTCGTGCAGTCTGAAGAAAGTGTATCGCATCAGCATGGCGATACTACCCGTTCGTTGGAGATGCGCTGCAGTCACACGGGCCGCTTCATGAACTGAACGACTTCGCCATAGTCGCTACATTCGATGACTTTCGTCGTTGAGTGGGTGATGTCTTCCGGTTGACCAAGCATCCGTCAGCTTCGGAAACAGAGCAAACAGGTTCATTTTCGCAATAGCCCCCTCTGCCGCCCCCAATCGACCCAGGCTTTGGCCGATGCGTCCATATTCCCTGCATTGTTCTCGCAGACTGGGTTTTCTCCCGTAATCGCTTCCAGTGCCCAAAACCAGTGATCTGTTTCATTCTCTAATTCCGCCAGAATCAATGGCACTGCGACGGGCTCCAGACCAATGATGCTCTGATAGGAAAACACTAACGAGATTTGACCAATGTTGGACAAATGACCTGTTCTGGATTTCCAGTCGTCGTCGAGTTCCTGGAACCGTTCGTGAATTGGTTTTAAAATCGTCGTGGGCATATTGCTGAACCTCCATAATGCCATCGATCATTTCAAGTTGAAGGCATTTCAACAAGGCTGACTTCTTTTCTGAACGCTTTTTCTGCTGGCCGACTTGCTCCGAGGCGATTCTCTTGCGACCATATTCATCTCCTCGTTGCCGATTCCTGCCCGATACCCTGAAAATGTGGACTCCCGCCGTGATCCGATCCCGTTTGCGAACTGAATCTTTGCGTGTTGCGACCTTGAGTATCGCCTTCACCTGTCTGACTTCGGTCTGCGGATTCGCTGCTGCTGAGGTGCGTGATAAGGCTGTCGTAAGCCTGCACTTTGACGATCTTCCGACCACACAAGCGACCACGACGGCTGATTCGGCGAAGAGTGGCAAAATTGCTGACTCCGTTTCGTTGACTCAAGCCCCGTTGGCTATCCCATCGGCATTTGTCACCAGCAACGCGGGCACATCATTGCTGCTCGACCCGGCGATGAAGCAGCAGGTTGTGATTGCGAACAGCGAAGACGTCAGCCGACCGGACGCCGTTTCCGTCAGCGGATTATTTGCGAATCTGGAAGCTGCGAATTCACCGACCTTTTACGGCCTTTTTGCCAAACGTCACCCAACCGCCAACACATCAAATTATGGAATCAATTTCAATTCGGCCAGTGATATATTTCAGGTCTACGTGAACGATGGAACCGCATACAAGGTCGTCAACTACAGCGTCAATAAGACGATTGGTAATCGCCGCCGTGTGCATATTACGATTTGCCTGGACAATGCTGACGCTCCGGGTGCTGACGCTGACACAGATGTCGATGATGTGCGATTGCGGGTCTTCGTCAATGGCCAGCCTGCGATTCCTACTTCAACGGCCGCTGGCTTTATCGAAGGCAACATCGGTTGGCTGCAAGATGTGTCGCTGGCAAAGTGCGTCAGTGACACGCCAGTCACGATCGGTTCCAGTTTCACCGACGGCGAAATGCTGCGATTGGTGTGTGACGAATTCCATGTCTTTGCAGAAGCACTGACGGATGAAGAGGCCGCCGCTCTGTTCAACGAAGTCGCGGGTGCATCAGCGGCGGAAATTTCAAAGGAACAATCCGCTGGTGCCGACAACAGTCATGTTCAACCCGTCATTGGGCGAGTTATCCCGCACGCAATTGAAATCAATAAGAAGACTCGCGTTCAACTGGCCGGCACGAATCTTGACGGCGCCCGTCTGCATACCGACGTGCCTGGGATTTCCAGCGAGATCATTGAAGGTGGCAATCTGAACAGCGCAGTCTTTGATGTGGCCGTGGCGGACACAGTACTACCAGGACGCTATTTAGTTCGTTGTGTCACGGCGGGGGGAGTCAGCAAGCCGCAAGTCATTGTGGTCGATCGCATCGCCACTGTCGCGGAAGGCTCCTACACACGGGAAAAACCTGCAACGACGCTGCCAGCAGCAGTCGCCGGTGTGATCGCTGGCACTGAGCAAAAGCAGCTTTGGTTTCAGGGAACTGCGAATCAAAAGATCGTCGCAGAAGTTGAAGCAAAACGAGTCGGCTCAAAGCTGGACCCAGTGGTCGAAATCCGTTCGGCCGAGGGGACTCCATTGGCCTTGCAATGGCAGCAATCAGAACTTCAGGGTGACGCTCGAGCGACCGTGACTTTGCCATCCGACGGCCTTTATGTGGCAGAAGTTCATGACCTGCAGTTTCGAGCTCCTGGTGGCAGCATCTGGAGATTGATCGTGGGTGACTTACCGCCATCGTCGATTGCGTTTCCGGCCACATTGACGTCAGCCGAAACAGCAGTGAGAACGCTGAGCAAAGATTCCATTTCTGATGTGGTGTCCATTCGTGAAAATGAAGGTGGAATATCGATTCAGTCGGGCACTGCTATTCTGCCGCTGCCTGCGTTACGGACTTTGCATGGCGTGCAGGTGACGGAACCACTGGAAGGTACATTCCCGGAAACTGCTGTCGATGCGACGTTCATGGCATCTCCGTTTCAGCCGCTCTTCATCAATGGCCGAATCACAGCAAAAGGCGAAACCGACACGCTTCTTCTGACAGTGACTCCAAAGCAGACGCTCAATTTTCAGCGAGAAGCGCGATCGATCTCGTCACCACTGCGAGGCCACCTGGCATTGTTCAACGGCGATGCGCTTGTCGCTCAGAATGATGGAAATTCCGGTGCCGATGATGCGACGTTCAACTTTGCTGTGCCGGATGCTGTGACTCAGTTGAAAGTGCGAGTGCGTGACATCAACGAAAAGGGCTCACAGGCGTCATCGTATCGTCTTCAGATCGCCCGCACGGATCGACCAGCCTTTTCAATGAGCACCCGCGAAGAATCGACTCGCCTGCCACAGAACGGATCAGTTCCAGTGCGGCTATCGATCGTGCGAACCGGCCCGTCTTTTCGCTACACCGGCCCGATTCATCTTTCGACATCGGGCATGTCTGCAGTGACAATTGTGCCTGAAACAATACCCGCCAGTGAACAGAATCAGGATGTCCTCGTGATGTTGACTCGCAACGCAACTGGCAATCCCCGCGTCGCCGCAGATGGGCAATCGTTGACGATTTCCGGATCAGCGAATGGGGCCGCTCCGGTGTTTTCCACGATGGTCGCAGTTGCGGTAGATTCGATACCCATGAATTCTCTCACACTCTCCGACGATACGCTCGTCGCCGGTCCAGCCGAACCAGCACCCGGCACGATTTTGCTTGACGCCGCACCGCCGATATTGTTGCGAGGACTGCCAGCAGTTGTACCCGTGCGAGTTCTCTCACTGACGGATCAATCGCCGCCGTTTGTGCGGTTTG
>JBDNFT010001058.1:0-3983 GCA_041689695.1 Planctomycetaceae bacterium
TCTTATCACACTTCGGACACCGCAGCGATTTGCCGGCGTGAACTGCGGATACCGATAGCCGCGTTTTGCACCCTGGGCATTTCGTTTTGATTGTATCGCTCATGTGAACTCCGTGGACTCGCTGACATCAAGGCCGAAATTGATAACAAAAAAAAACGATCACGCCTCTGAATCACAATCACAATCGTGCGTCTAGTTTGCTTCCGTCAGAAAACACTTTCCTGAGCGTTGGCTAGTGTAATTGCACGTTTTCGCATCACGAATCTCGAACTTTTTTTCGCTTCGCGCCCTGTAATCATCGTATATGCATGTAAGGCTACGAACTTCCATTCAACGATGAAAACGCGAAACGAAACAGGCGCAATTATGACCACCGTCAAACTAAACGGCAATCATCCGACTACAGAGTTGGTAGGTCCGGAGATGATGACCAAACGAGACCTTGCGGATTATCTACAGTGCTCACTCCGTCAGGTCGAAATTCTGACCAAAAAAAAGCGATTACCGAAGCCACTGTACCTCGGGACAGCAATGCCCCGCTGGCGGCGATCCGAACTGATGGCGTTTCTGGAAATGCTTGCCGCCAATGCTTCAGCTGCCAATCAAAACACGAACGCGCGCAAGGAATGAACCGTGCGGAACAAACTCGAATCAGCAATAGTGTACGCTGCAACGGGATGGAGGATTGTCCCTTGCCATTCGGTGAAGAATGGAAAATGCACATGCAGGAAGCAGAACTGTTCCAAGCCGGGTAAGCATCCGCGATTGAAGCAGTGGCCAAACGTTGCAACGTTCGATGTTGAAACGATTCGGGCGTGGTGGACACAATGGCCGGATGCGAATGTGGGTGTTGCTACCGGGGAACGATCGGGAATCATCGTTTTTGACTTTGACGGTAAGGACGGTGAACTGTCACTTAAAGAGCTCGTTGAACGTGATTCTTCGATACTCGAGACGCGCGTTCATCGCTCTGGAAGTGGGGGAACTCACCTGTTCTTTCGGAGTCTCGGAACCCAAGTTCGAAACGCCGTGCGGCGGATTCCCGGAATGGATGTAAGGGCAGACGGTGGGATGATTATTCTTCCGCCGTCGAATCACGTCTCTGGCAAGTGCTACTCTGTCGTCTCAGCACTCTCTATTGCCGCGCTTCCCGCTTCGCTGCATTCTCTCCTTGTCTGTCATAAAGAGGATGATGACCATAAGGAAAGTAATGAGAGTGAAGAAATAAAGAGGATGAAGCAAGAAAAGGAGGGGGGAAGGGAGGCGAGGAAGATCGCCCCAAAAAAACAAACGATTCCACGGGAGATCAGCGAACAAATCGAATGGGAGTGTGGCTGGGGAGTGGAGACGAACCTACGACGAATCATCGATGCAGCCCAGAAAAGTCTGCGACGGATGGCAGACTAACGCACATCAAACGACGAAACCCGCGTCAACCGAGGGAACGAATGACGCGGGCTTCAGATTCTTTTTCAATCGTCGCGGCAAACGACGATCATACAACAGGTAGGCACATGGTAACCACTAGACTTGATGACGAACAGACAAAACGACTCACCTGTGATGAACTGGATGAAGTTCGCGATTGTTGGGGCATGGGTGTCCCACTGCCAATGCTTGCGGCACAGCAATACATGACTGAGCAGGAACTGCGGGTGCAGTTGCGTGAGCCCGCATGGCAACGGATCCCGGACATGACCTTGGGGGGCCGCTGCGATGACTGAGACCGTCTGGCAGCGGGACAAGCGAATCCGCAAATCAGATTTGAGCATGGCGCAGACGTTCTATCTCTGCACTCTCAATCAGTTCGTCGGGAACAATCCGGACGCATGGCCGAGTCAAGAAACAATCGCGAACGCGATGAATGCGAAAGACCGGTCAGTTCGAAATTGGCAAACCGAACTGGAAGCGATTGGCGTTCTTGTCGTCGAAGTTGGTAAGGGCCGTTCGGCAACTAATCGTTATCGGCTAAACCTTGATGCGCTGCCACAAAAACAGGAACCACGTTCCGCATTAAATGAGGAACCACGTTCCGGTTTTAGTCCGGATTCTGCGAAGAAAAGAGGAACCACGTTCCGCCCTAATGAGGAACCACGTTCCGGTGAAAAGAGGAACCACGTTCCTACAGAAAGAACAGTGAAAGAACATAAGAAAGAACAGGGGTTTTCGTTTCCGGAGAAACTGAGCTCGAAAGAGTTCTCGGAAGCGTGGGATTCTTGGACGAAATATCGACGTGAGATCAAAAAGAAACTCACGGCTTCAACCATCACGAAGCAACTGAAGTTGCTGGAGACGTTCGGCACGTCGAAAGCCGTTCAGTCGATCGAACGTTCAATCACGAACGGCTGGCAAGGCTTGTTCGATCCTGATCAGAGAAACGGCAAGGCTATTCCTGCGGCATCGTCCGAAGCGGTCGCAGCGTGGCAAGTCATCGACAACGCGGCACACGAACACCGATTCGACGAACCGCAATTCCTTGAGACGATCGGCAAGCGATCTGCGGAAGTTCTGAAGCGCGTACGGATGACAGCGAAGCGGATCAATGAAGCTGGCGACTTTGACAAGCGTGAAATGCAAAAACAGTTCAGTCAGGAATTCACCAGACAGGGGGCGGCTCAATGATCCAGGCAACAAACACCACCGAACGCCGAGACATCGAAGCGGCGGTGATAGGATCAATGGCACTTCTGCCTGATGCTGCGGAATATGCTGCAACAGAACTCAGCGGTTCGGAATTCAGTTGTCAGGATCTGCGGCAACAGTTCAACGCGGTTCGCAGGATGACAGAACACGGCACGCCGATTGATGTGATTACCTTGGCGGAAGAATTGATCCGATCGGGCGACTTTGCAGCGGCTGGCGGCAACGCTGGAATCTTTGAAGTCCTTGAAGCCGTTCCCCATGCGGCGCATTGCAGGTTCTACGTTCAGCAACTTCAGGAACATTTTCAACGCGATTCCATGCGGCTTCTGAGTGATCGTCTGCGGCTTCGGGCTGAAGATCCGACAATCGAGCCGTCTCAAACAATCAACGCAATCCTGAACGAACTGGAAGCGATTAGAGCGGGCAACGTTCGCCAGTATGATTTGAAGAGTTCAGCCGACGCACTTCAGGACGCAGAGACGCGAAACGAAGATCCGAAGAATATTATCCAGACAGGTATTCACGAACTCGACAGAACGCTACGCGGCGGGCTTCGGGCTGGGCAACTGGTTGTCTTTGGCGGTCGCCCTGGTCTCGGCAAGTCTGCGCTGATGGCGCAAATAGTTCTGAACGCGGCAAAGCATCATCGGGCGGGTTTGATTGCGAGTCTCGAAATGACGGCGGGCGAGATAGCTGAACGCGGATTGAGGACGATCCAGCGGCAACGATTCGCAGAATTGCCAGTCTGGTTTTCAGAATGCGGCGAGTTCTCGAAGCTGGCATCATTGATTCGACTTGCAAGGCGGCGGCATTCCATCGAGTTGGCGGCTGTCGATTATCTTCAGTTGATCGAAAGCCCGATCGGTCGCAACGAACTTAGAGAACGCCAGGTCGCCACAATGAGCCGCAGTCTGAAGCGGTTGGCGATGGAACTTCAGATTCCAATTTTGCTCGGTTCGCAATTGAACAGGGAATCAGAAAAACGCGACCGTCCTTCACTGGCTGATCTGAGGGAATCGGGAGCGATTGAACAGGATGCAGACATCGTGATTCTGATTGCAGGCGATGCGGAATCAGATGAAAGGGAATTAATCATCGCCAAACATCGCGGCGGGCCGCGTGGTATGGTGAAGGTGAACTTTGATGGTCCAAAATTCTGGTTCAGTGATGCTGTGCCGTATATCGGAAGTCTTTGAAAATCCAATCTCCCGCTTTGAGTGGTGTCACATTTAGACAATTCTGTACATAACCGAAACGGTTTTGTAGAAAGAGTCAATTGACACTTACGAAAGGACGATTAGAATACGAGTCAGACGACACGCAAACCCTGAAAGGCCGAA
>JBDNFT010001059.1:0-4694 GCA_041689695.1 Planctomycetaceae bacterium
CTTTGGAAATTTCGACAGATCACCGGGCAGCAACGGCAGGCATCGAATAGGCTTGTCCATGGATGAAAATGCTGAATTGAGAACTCGGACTGCGATATTTTCTGAATCACCGTAACCGATGATCCCGACAAATCGCGTCTTCGAAGTGATCTCGCTGCAACGATAGTCTTCGTTCAATTGCCAAACGGTCGCCTGTTTCTCAAACGCCTCCATGCCCTTTTCCAAAGCCGCATAAATCCATGGCGAACCGTACTTGCGGCTCAACAGCGAAAACGTCACACCCGAACGACCAAAACCAATTCCCACAATCGGCACTTCGCGAGGCTGCGTGACAGCCGCCAGCAGTGGCCATGCTCCATCCAGATCCTCAGTCAGCCACGTGAACTTAACGACATCAGCCTTGGCCTGACAGCACTCAGCGAAAATTTCATCAATCTTCGTTAGCGGTCGATTGAGATTCGTGTAGGCGATGACTCGCCTGGTCTTGCCGAAACGCGGAATGTTCTGAGCCATTTCCAGATCAAGTTCGACATAGGCTGGGCCAGCGACAATCGCTTCACGCAGCAGACTCATGCGTTGAGTCTCGGTCCCTTTCCATGCGCCACCATCCTGCTCACGGCGGCAGGAAACCAATATCGGCTTATCGACCATTTTGATCAATTCACCAACATCTGGTTCGTTGATGAAATGATCCAGACACAATTCAATCAAATCGCATTTGCGGGAGGCGTTCAGCAAATCCGCCGGTGCAAGTGTACGGGACTCGGGTGTAACGGAGATGCAAATCATGTTTGTGACTCAGGAGTTGTAAAAGAAGGTATTCCACGCAAAGTATGTTGAAACAATTTCTGCCAGCCGACGGCAGCAATGATACTGATTATGGGCATCACCGGAGCCCGCATGCGAGTGTCCGTCCAATAGAAACAATGCAGCAGCATGAACGACAGGACAACCAACCACAAGTCTGCAAGGCTGGTTTGTGGCCGAAGATTTGACTGGTCTACAGATCTCGGAACTCGCCACAAGCCGATTACAGATTGAACAACGGCCGCGACAACCCCGCACCAGATCAATCCATACCAGAGCCCAATCAAGATTGTGACAGCTTTTGGCAGTCCGTCATCCACTCCGGGAGTCACCGCGCAAAATCTTTTTAGCCGCAGCAGGCAGGCTTTGACGCAACTGATCGGTTGTTTCTTCATCGCAGAAACAGCCTGCTGATAATACCATGCGTCCTGTTCTGGTTCGTCGCCCGGAGTAACGCCCTGAGCAGCGGATTCAGCAATCATCCGCTGCTGCCATGCGTCGAGTTCCGGGCCAGGCCAGGGAAACTGCATGTCGCCTTCAATCACATCGCGATAGAAATCCGGATTGTTACCGAGCGCGAGTGTGTAGCCGCCATGTGTGGTTGCCGGTATGAATTGTTCGAAGTGGACAGCGTTGCGGATGATCCACGGCGAAAGCGCGATCAATGCAGCGAATAGTGGTATCATCGTTCGCGATACTTTTTTGTAGTTCGCTGTGCCAGACTGAAATTGCAGGATCAATCGCCAAAGCACCAGCATCCCACAGCACAGCAACAGGATCGGTCGAACAAGAGACCCAGTCCCCCAAAGTACACCCGACACAATGTAGAATCTGGCACACGATGCATCAGACGTCGTGTTACTTTTTTCAGCGGCTTTCCAGGCAACGACTGCTGCCATCAACATTGCGGCAGCAGGAAGTTCGGTCATGGGCAAAATCGAATAGCGGACCAGCAATGGATCGAAAGTTGTAATGACAGTAGCGACCACCGCAATTTGCGCTGGCAGATGCAGTTGTCGACACAGAATCCAGGTGAGCCAAATAATGGCGACACTGCAACCTATATTGATGAATGCCACGCTGGCCGGAACCGACAGTCCAATGCAGCGAACAGCGGCAATCGCCATGGGATAGGCGGGCGGGCGAAATGCCGTCGGGACATGTGTGTACGGCCCGACGAAGCCCTCACCCTGCACGATCATCTGTGCATGTGCGAGATATCCGTCATGGTCCATTGTCAGATCTGCCGGACGCAGGCAAGCTCCGCCGATCCGGACGGCCAGACCAAGCATTGTGGCGATCAACAGTAACGGGGGAATCCGCATGAATCAGTCGAAAAAGAAGGGGAAATTGCGAGCCGTCCGAAGGACTTAGGGAAGTATGTCTATTCTCTACGGCGTGACAATTCACCCCATCATCAAAATCGGGCTGTTGCTTTTTTGCGGGTTGAACGAGAATGCTAAAATCTGCCGGGCGAGATACATCGCTTGAGGTACGTTCATTGGATATGGTTGGCGAAACGGTTTCCGCTGTTAAGAACAGATATTTTTCAAGTTTGTGCGGCTTCGGAGTTCCTTGTGAAAGAAACCTTAACATACGTCGTGGATTTGATTCTGCATCTGGATAAACACCTGGCAGCGCTTTCGAACTCGCTGGGGAACTGGATGTATGTAGTCCTGTTTGCAGTTGTCTTCTGCGAAACCGGATTGATCGTAACGCCATTTCTGCCTGGCGACTCACTGCTGTTTGCAGTCGGAGCACTGATTGCGTTGCCCGATGCCGGACTCAGTTTTCCGTTGATGTTTGTCTTGCTGACGGTCGCGGCAATTCTGGGTGACGCCGTGAATTATCGTGTGGGAAAGGCGATCGGTCCCAGAGTATTTCGCAGCGAAAAGTCTCGCCTGTTGAACAAAGATCATTTACTCAAAGCACAACGCTTTTATGAGAAGCACGGCGGCAAGGCGATTTTCCTGGCCCGCTTCGTCCCGATTGTGCGCACCTTTGCTCCATTTGTCGCCGGGGCTGGAAATATGAACTACGCTCGATTCTGGATGTTCAACGTCAGCGGTGCCATTACATGGGTGGGCCTGTGCCTTACAGCAGGTTACATCTTTGGCAACATGGAGATCGTAAAGAAGAATTTTTCATTGGTGATGCTGGGAATCATTTTCCTGTCCATCGTACCCATTGCCATTGAATGGTGGCGAGATCGATGCGAGACAAAGAGGGCTGAAGCATCCAGATCTGCCGGTATCTGAAAGATCGAGTAGTGGATTTCGCCAGAAATCCGTTTCTGCGATGTGGATTGCAGGGAATTCTGGCGAATCCCACTACAGCTCCACCCTACATTTCGGCTTTGACAAATCACTACGGATTTCGTCGCTCGTCTCGCATTCCTGTCATGGCCCGAACGGCACTCCAGATCCAGACAAAACTGGAGACGGACTGCGGCGCGGTGCTCGTTGTCGCTGCGGCTGTCAGAGACTGCTCATCCGGGCTCATTGCAGTCTGTATCGTGAATCTTTCCGACTGCGTCTCTTTCTCGTCGTCAGCGTTCAACCGTACAACATCACCAAATTGGGCTTCGCTCCAATCGATTGATTACGTATCGTCACCAACATGTCGCCAAGGGGTTGAACATCTTCAACCGGTCGTTGCGGCAGTACGACCGCTTCTCGCGCAAGAACTTCCGTTGCGAAGTCGGTGACGCTGGCAGTGTGTTCGATGCGGCGATCGATGTTCTCCGGGTTTGCATTTTCGAACACCTGCGTCGGGTGTCCGGTTGTCAGCGAACCGGGCGGAACGAAGCTCACGGGATTTTCGACTGTCACAGGCAATGATTCGGAAGTCGTCGAAATTGACCCGTGGGCTTCCGTTGTCTCGGCGATGATTCCCAAATCAAACCGCTGAGCCTGGCCTTGAGGCAATGTCAGTAGAAGAGAAGGCAGATCGGCTGAGCCTAGCAGCCATGTGCCATCAGCCTGCCGGATACCGGCATTGAGTGAAGCTCCTTCCGGCAATCCGGTGACACGAATCGTCAATCGCTCACTGCCGTCTTGATCCAGCGTCACGGCAGCAACATGCAACGGAATGGATTCTCCGACAAGTCCCCGCGCTGGTTCAATCGTCAACGTCGCCCCGTCGGCCACTGCGTCAACATGAATCGTGACATCGGCCGAGGCTTCTGACCATTGTTCGCCATCAAAGACACTGAACGAGAGCCCCGTATCTCCGTGCCAATCCGGGTTGGCCACAAAAACCAGTCGCCCGTTGTCAACGTCAGAAACAGCGATCTCCTGTCCCGAGGAGACAAATTCGCCGTTCAGGAGAAGCTGCCCGTGCGGGGGAGCTGGTCGATTCGGACCAACGCAATTGAATCGCGAGCATCAACGTCGAGACCACTGAGACGCACAATAACGGGAACGTCTTCAGAAGTTGACAACAACACTGTTACGGCCGTTGGAGCTTCATTGGCGTCTTCAACTTTGATCGTGAATTGTTCAACATGCGACGCACCGGATTGATCCGTCGTTTTCACAAACAGCGTCTGCTGACTGCTGGATTCGAAATCAAGCAAACTGCCGTCGCGAACAACAATCGCGTTGTCTTTGATCTCAAAGTTCGCGTCTTTGACGGCATTGCCTTTGGCGTCAACCAGTTCGTAAGTGTGCGAATCATCTCGATCTGCGTCGCCGGTGTAGAGCTGGCCAACGACAGTGCCTGCTTCTGTGGATTCACTGACGGAGCCGCCGTCAAGTTTGATGGCGAACGGTGCTTCGTTGAAAAGCTCATCCCGCGAAACAGTTCGATCAGCAAACTGATACCGCTCAAAGCCAGATACTTGATCTTCGCCGTCGATTCCCCGACGATCGGCGATCACCAGAGTA